>JAZLFV010000243.1:0-7077 GCA_045615965.1 Acutalibacteraceae bacterium | reverse complement strand
AAATGCTGAAAAACCATTCCGATATTTTCACGAACGCTGTTGATATCGGTTTTCTTTGAAGAAATATCGTATCCGTCTACAATTACCGTTCCGCCCGATATCTTTTCAAGACGGTTAAGGCAACGCAAGAATGTGGATTTTCCGCCGCCTGAGGGCCCGATTATTACAACTACCTCACCCTCGTATATATCGTTGGATATTCCTTTTAATACCTCTTGCTTTGCAAAGCTTTTTTTGAGATTTTCAACATGGATTTTTGCCTTTCTATCTTCCACGGTTAAGTCTCCTTTCTAGCATTTTTGCAACCCATTGCAGAATAAGAATAACAATAAGATACATACATCCTACTATAATCCATGTTTGAAATGACATAAATGTTCTTGCAATAATATTCTGCCCTTTATTAACAAGCTCCGGAAAACCGATGACCGATAAAATAGAGGTATCTTTAAGGGTTATTATGAATTGATTTACTATGCTCGGAATCATATTTTTAACAGCCTGCGGCAACACCACTTTAAACATAGACTTCCAGTAAGGAAGACCTAAGCTCCTTGCCGCTTCCATTTGACCGGGGTCAATCGCCTGAATGCCGGCACGGATTATTTCAGACATATATGCGCCGCAATTTACCGCAAGGCAGATAGTTCCTGCCGTAAGTGCATCAAGCATCAGCCTTGTATCGAAGAATTTTTTAAAGGCATAAGGCACACCTATGTAAATAAAAAACGCAAGTACAATCATAGGTATTCCTCTGATAATATTAACATATATCAAGGATATCCAGTTGCACACCTTATTGTTCACAACACTTAAAAGCCCGAAAAACACGCCGATTATACATCCGAAAATCAATCCCAATAACGCAAGTAACAGAGTTTGCCCGAGTGCTTCTAATAAATAAGTACCGTACTCCGAAAGAATTTTAACCATTTTCTACTCCAAACAATAAATTCAAAATGAATATTAAAGGCAAAGAAATCGCTTCTCTGCCTTTAAAACAAAAATATTAAACTGTTAAGATAAAATACCGATTAGCCTAAATATTTCTTAACTATTTTATCATACTCTCCGCTTTCCTTAATGTTCTTAAGACCTGCATTGAAAAGCTCTAACAGCTTTGTGCTGTCCTTGCTGAAGGTAGCGAAGCCGTAGTTTGCCGGCTCGTTTTCCGTGCCGTCTATATACTTCATATCAAGCTCGCCTTCCTTGATTGAATACTTCAAAATAGGTGTATCATCAAAGCAGGCATCTGCCTGACCGCCCTGAACCTGAGCATACATATCGGGAGAAGTTGAAACTCGTACAACCTTAAAAGCATATTCGCCCGAAAGCTTGGTTGCATACTCATCGCTCATAGTGCCGTTTTTAACAACAACTGTTTTGCCCTTTAAATCCTTAAATTCTTTAATTTTAGAATCCTTGGCAACAGCCATACCCTGTGTTGCTTCATAATATCCGTCTGAGAAAATCCAGCCATCCTTGATTCTGTCATCTGTAATCGAAGCGCCGGCAATCATACCGTCTGCCTGACCGGCCTGACATTCTGCAATAGCCGCATCCCAGCCGATATAGTGAAGCTCATATGTAAAGCCTTGGTCTTTAGCGATAGCCTCAAGCAAATCCATATCAATACCGCAAATGTTGCCCTTTGCATCCTCAAATTCAAACGGACTAAATCCCTTATCGGTTGCAATAACAAAGTTCTCTGCATCCTTTTTATCGGTAGCACCCTTTACCTTTGAATCTTTTTTGTCTTCTTTTCCGCAGCCTGCGAAACAAGCGGCAACTATTAAAAGCGCCATAACAAGTGAAACGGATTTTAAAAGTTTTTTCATAATAACACTCCTGACTAAATTTTTAGATACACTAGCATTTTAATACATATTGCTTAATTTGTCAATGCCAAAACGCCGAATAATGTAATGAAATGCCGTATTTTACTTAATATAATTAAGTTTAGACCGTTTTCCCCATAAATTTACAAATATTTACACCGAATTAAATCAAAAAATAAAAATCCGCCCCGACAGAACGGAGCGGAAAAATTTTTGTTTCAAAATCTGATTCGGTATACCGTTTAAGCTTATGCCAAAATACCCTCTTCAAATATTTCGGAATAAATAATATTGTAACCGAATTCGGAATCATCATTCGGTACAAACAAAGACGATGCCCTGCAAAGCTTTTCGTTACCGCCTGCCTCTGTAATCTTTACATCGGTCTCGGCAGTGATTGTGCCATCCTCGTTTAGTATTGTTTTTATATTTCCGTGGATATAGCTTCTGCTATCGGAATTATCCGTAAAAAGATATCCTTCTTTTTCGGGATATGCGGCATTGTAGTTTGAAAGGTCAATAATTTCAACACCGTACATATTATTAACAAAATCTGTTACATAGGATACCTTTACATAATTGCCGGAAGTGTCCCTTAAAACCGAAAGTGCTTTTAAAGAACGGTTTACTATTACATCGGCGCTGTCAAAATCACTACCGTAAACGAAATTATGGTTAAGCATACTCAAAAGCACGGTATCTGTTTTATCAAGCTCCGTGCAGACGGTTTTTGTGGATTTTTGAGCATTAACGGCATTCATTTTCGGCTTTACCTGAGAAGAGAATATTACTACCGTGCAAAGAACGGCAACTGCAATCAAAAATGACTTTTTCATACGAATATCCTCCCTCAAAATTTCTATATTTTAATTATACACATCTTTACGGGAATTGCCAAATACAATTCGGTTACAAAATATTTCAGATTTGTTACCGAAAATGAAATTTTTACCTATTATACATCATCCGTTTCGTGCAAATTTTACAAAATTTTTCCTTTTGTGACAATTTCATAAATTCTTTAAACTTTTTTTTAAAAAATTAGTTGTCATTTAACAACGGGTGTGTTATACTCAAAACATAGGATATGCCGACCGATATTTCACGGCATACATAATTAAGGAGTGCATAATTAATGAAACAGTTTACTTCGGAACAAATTAAAAATATAGCCTTTTTAGGCCACGGAAATTCGGGCAAGACAACGCTTGCCGATTCGCTTATCTGCTATTTCGGTGCAAGCGACAGAATAGGCAGTACATCAGAGGGTACTGCAATACTTGATTTTGACAGCGAAGAAAAAAAGAGAGGCTGCTCTGTGCAGACCTCTGTTTATGCCCTTGAATGTAATGATTACAAGCTGAATTTAATAGACGCTCCGGGGCTTTTTGATTTTGCAGGCGGTGTAAGCGAGGCTCTTTCCGCCGCAGATTCGGTAATAATAACCGTTTCGGGAAAGTCGGGTATCACGGCAGGAGCAAAACAGGCATATAAAAAGGCAAAAGCTTTAAATAAAGGAATCGGATTTTTTGTCGGCAAGCTTGATTCAACACACGCTCATTTTTATCGGGTCATTTCGGCGCTCGTTGCCAATTACGGCTCGGTAATCTGCCCCGTTGTTGTGCCTTATCTTGAAGAAGAATCCGTAAAATGCTATGTGGACCTTATCGAAAACAAAGCCTATTCCTTTGACGGCTTTAATAAAACCGAGCTTCGTATGCCCGTAAGCAATGAAATCGGCGAAATGCGTGATATGCTTCTTGAAGCCGTTGCAAGTGTAGATGATAATCTTATGGAAAAATATTTCGGCGGCGAGGAATTTACAAAAGAAGAAATTATAACTGCCCTTAAAGCCGGCATTAAAACGGGTGAGATTTGTCCGGTTTACTGCGGTGTTCAGTCAAAGGGTGACGGCATTCCGCTTTTTGCGGAAGGGATTGCCGAGATAATGCCCTCTGCCGCAGAATCAAAATACATATTGGCGGATGAGAGCGAAAAGCTTTTCGGCGAACAGGGCGAAAATGCTGTTTTCGTATTCAAAACAATCGCCGGCCCGTTTGTAGGCAAGCTTTCATATTTTAAGGTTGTTTCGGGTGCCGTTACCCCTGATATGAAGCTTAAAAATTCACGTACCGACAGCGAAGAAAGATTTTCAAAAATAATGTGGCTCAAGGGCGGAAAGCAGACAGACGCCGATAAAATCGTTGCCGGAGATATCGGCTCGGTTTCAAAGCTCGGCGATGTTCTTACGGGTGATACCCTTTCGGCAAGCGGTAAAACAGAAGTAATGCCTGCCGTATTCCCGAAGCCGACACTTAAAACCGCAATTTATCCTGCAAATAAGGGTGACGAAGAAAAGATAAACAACGGTCTTTCAAGGCTTATGGAGGAAGACCCAACCGTTTCCCTTTACTTAGACCGTGAAACAAAAGAGCAGGTGCTTTCAACACTCGGCGAACAGCATCTTGATATAATAGTTTCAAGGCTTAAATCAAAATTCGGCATAGATGTTGTTTTAAAAAGCCCGAAAATTGCCTACCGTGAAACAATAAGAAAATCGGTAAAGGCTCAGGGCAGACATAAAAAACAATCAGGCGGCCACGGTCAGTTTGGCGATGTTTGGATAGAGTTTGAGCCTTGTGACAGCGAGGAGCTTATATTTGAAGAAAAGGTGTTCGGCGGTGCTGTTCCCAAAAACTTCTTCCCTGCCGTTGAAAAAGGACTTCGTGACTGCACGGCAAACGGCGTTTTGGCAGGTTACCCGATGGTCGGAATAAAAGCAACACTTTATGACGGCTCATATCATCCCGTTGATTCTTCCGAAATGGCATTTAAAACGGCGGCGGCTATTGCCTTTAAAGAGGGTGTCTCACAGGCAAATCCCGTTTTGATGGAGCCTATAGGTGCGCTGACCGTTTCGGTTGCAGACGAAGTTTTAGGTGATATTATAGGCGATATAAATAAACGCCGTGGCAGAATAATCGGAATGACACCGAAAGAAAACAAAATGCAGGAAATTTCGGCAGAAGTTCCGATAGCGGAAATGTCTGATTTCTCAACCGCTATGCGCTCAATAACGGGCGGCGGCGCAGAATTTGACCTTGAATTTGTGCGTTATGAGGATGTTCCGCAAATGCAAGCCGAAAAAATAATAAGCGCCAAAAAAGCAGAAGAATAAAAACAGTCATAAAAACAATCACAGAAAGACCGCCGAGTTTTTTACGCTCGGCGGTCTGTTGTTTTTTATAACGGAATCATTCAAACCGCTTACCTCTTTGAAAATTTCGGTTTTAAATCCATATATTAAATAGGCTCCGGCAGTCTGCAAGCAGAAAAGCCGAAGCCGAAATTTTTTGAGGGCAAAATTTTAATCTACAGATTTTCGTCACGAAACAAGAATCTTTTTAAGCCTTACCAAATCCCTGATATCCACAACGCCATCACTATTGACATCAATAACTTGGCTATATTCAGAATTTGTAAGCAATGCTTTTTTTAATACAATAAGGTCTTCGGCATTGATTTTTCCATCACCGTTACCGTCACCGATTATATATTTAATTACAATATCTTTTGAGGATATTACATTTTTACCCTCCGCATCGCCGAAATACTTTCCACATTCATCGCAAGTCCAATATTCAATATTGCCTTCGTTGTCAACAGTCGGTTCGACTCTTTCATGCTTGGTCAGTTTATGCTTGTCATAATCCAAATAATTATCCGTATAACTATCGCCGCAAACAGAGCAGGTGTGCGTAGTATATCCCATTGCCGAACAAGTTGGTAAAACTACATGCTCGGTATACTTGTGAATATGAGTTTTTACAACTAAAAAATTGTCGTTTGTTAGGTTTTTAAACCTGCCTGATCCGTCACTTGCTTCAATATAAAAAACATATTCTCCAATCGGAAGTATGCCAAAATTAAATTCATCATTAAACTCCGAAACATTAAATTCAAATGTATTTGGATAGCAAGCTGCGCCTTGCAACATATTTCCAGACGAATCTCTTATTGCTGCATAAACACGGATTAAGCAATAATTTGAAACAATCGTGCCATTCAAATTCAAATCTGTGTCATAGATTATTTCGCTTGGAAATTGATGACCTGTTAATTGTAAGGAAGAGTTACCATGGGCGTTTACAATGGTAAATTTTACATGTAAAAGGTTTTTGAATTTTCCCGAAGAATCTATTGCTTCAACATGATAATAATAGGTACCGACCGCTAAAGATTCAAATTTTAGATAATCTCTTATAGAAGCCATATCGAATGTTTTTTTATTTGGATATCTTGACACACTCTGCAAAGTGTTTGAATTTTCATCCCTGATTGCAGCCTGCACATAGGTCAAGTCATAATTTGAAGAAATAGTCCCTTTTATAATATACGGTATGTTTACGCATACTTCAAACGGATAACTCATATTTGATATTGATAATGTCGACGGGTATTCTGCCACAGTAAATTTTTTGTTGAACAAGCTCAAAAATTTTCCCGATCCATCGCTTGCCTCTGCATAATAATAGTATTCGCCATTATTCAGCTTACTAAAATCCAACATTTCATTAAAGTTTGATAGACCGAATTCATAGGAATTGGGATATACGGCTGCACCTTGAATCATCTTGCCCGAAGTATTTCTAATCGCAACATACACTCTTAAAATTGCATAATTTGACGATACAATTCCTGCAATATCAAAGCCCATTCCTTTTGGATGCTCAGTCGGACAATTATAATCGTGTAATGAAAGCTGTGAATTGCCAATAGAAGAAATAACGGAAAATTCGACATTTAAAAGGTTTTTAAAATTTCCAGAGGAATCTGTTGATTCAACATGATAATAATAGGTGCCAATCGGTAAAGAATCAAATTCTAAAGAATCTTTTACGGTTGCAATATCAAATGTTTTCGTGTTTGGATATTTTGAGACACTTTGCAAAGTATTCGAGTTTTTATCCCGAATTGCCGCATGCACATAGGTTAAGTCATAATTTGATGTAATTAACCCTTTCACGCTATATAGGACACCTGTGACAAAGGATTTTGGATAATTATAGTTATTAATTGATAATGTGGATGGATCTGTGGAAGTAGGTGTGATGTTGTTCATTTTTGCGACATATGTACAAGGATAATCACTATAGAATTTTCCGCTATTAGTTGCTTTATTATGAGCAGCATATATTGCTGTTCCGTTATTTGATATGCATATTCCCACATGACCATC
>JAZLFV010000242.1:0-6105 GCA_045615965.1 Acutalibacteraceae bacterium | reverse complement strand
AGGCGGTTTCAGTGGCGGAAAGGCGGCTCTCGGTGCAATTATCGCAGGTCCTATTGGTTTGGCGGCAGGTGCATTTGGTAAAAAGAAAACTACCTACCAATGTAAAAACTGCGGTTATATAATAGAGGGGTAATAATATGTCAGATATATTATCAAGAATTAAAGAATTATACGAAAAAGGAGATAATTGTTATGAATGACTTTTTTGATTGGCCCTTTTCTTTTGGCTCCTATCCGCAAGGTAAAAATGGAGAAAGAGAACCTATTGAATGGATTATCCTTGCAAAAGAAAACGGAAAAGCACTTGTAATCAGCAAATACGCTCTTGATGCTCTACCATACAATACGGAACGTACTGATGTAACTTGGGAAAACTGCTCACTTCGCAAATGGATGAACGACACATTCCTGAATAACGCTTTTTCAGCTGAAGAGCAAGCAAAAATAGCAACAACGAATGTCAGTGCGGACAAGAATCGACTATACGGCACGAATTCCGGCAACTCCACCAATGATAAAGTGTTCTTGCTCAGTACCACCGAAGCAGAGAAGTATTTCCCAACCTATGAGTTGGGTAAGGGTATCCCGACTGCTTATGCACGATCAAAAGGACCAGTTCTAACTGCTATTGACGGAGTTATTGTTACCCCATGGTGGCTCCGGACGAATGGCATAAGTCAGCGCTTTGCTACCCGCGTCCACTGGAAAGCGTACGACGCGGTCGAATACACGGGTGCCCCTGTTTACTCCCGACATGATTATTGCATTCGTCCTGCAATGTGGATAAATATTTATTAAATAAAAAGTGGAGGGAAAATAATGTATTTTGGCATGACCTATAATAGATTTGCAGAAAAGCAAATGAAAAATTATTATGATAATTTGAATACTTTTGAGGATGAGTATAAAGCGCTTGGACATGCAAATAAGGATTGGTTAAAGGAAAATGATTATCAAGGCGAATATTGTCGTTTACTAACTGTAATTGATGCGAACGATATAAAGAAAGTTGCTTTTTTTCAATTTTCACATTATGAGGTTTGCGTTAACTTTATAAAAAATAAAGAAAAAATCATTTGGTCAAATGATGACGAGAAAATTTGGAACGGTGATGCCAAAATGATGTAATAATATTATTGAATCATCAATCGGTGCATTCTCTTCGGCTTGCGATTTAATAGTAGGAGAGATTTTAGACGAAACAAAAAGAACAATACTTAATAAGATTGGAAATGACAGTATGATTACAAAAGAAATTTTGCGGAAAATAATATCGGATAGTATTGATGCTTCAAAAGAATCGCTTACGGAAGAGTATGAATATGGTCCAAAAAAGAAAGCATTATTGCAATATCTGAAAAGTTTTTCAAGAAAAGACCAAGTGCTTTTATTTGCATTAATGGATTATGGCAGAGAAAAATACAATATGAGAAGTAAAGAGAAAGATGCGATATTATTTAAAGAAAAAATGAATTCTGCCGAAAAGCATAACCAAGATGATTTCATTGCTGAGCATTTAATTGGCAAAGTTAAAAATTTATCACATTATTTTGAGTATGCGTTAAACATTTTGGAAGAATAATATTATTAGTAGCATAAAAACAACCTATGATTATTACAAAATAGCATAGGTTGTTTTACTATATAATCGGATAAGGTATTGAATGATTTTTAGGTTTACAAGACAAAATAGTGTTGTCCCTACTTGTGGGCACTCCTGAGTGGTAGTCCCATCTTGCAAAATGGGCGGTTAATTGGGGCGGTAACCCACGTCCTTGTAGACGACCCCACCACCGGATACGCCATATTCGCCGAAAATATGCTTGAAACGGCACAAAGCGCGGCGAATGAAAACAAACTTAAAGAAGCATCGTAAAACTTTATTTGACTTTATAGTTTTATTTGTATATAATAATTATGAAAGGTGGTCGAAAATATGGTAAATGCAAATATTTTGCAGACTGAATTGCGTCCTGTATTTGTAAGTTATGGGATAAAAAAAGCCGTATTGTTCGGCTCTGTTTCAAAAGGAACAAATACGGAAAATAGTGATATTGATATAATGGTTGACAGTAATTTAAAGGGCTTGAAATTTTTGGGCTTTTTGGAATCAGTTAAGCAGGTTGTCGGAGCGGATGTTGACCTTATTGATGTTTCGCATATAGAAAAAGATTCTGCTGTTGAAAAAGAAATTATAAAGACGGGTAAGGTTATATATGAGGAATAATATAATTGTTTCTAAAATGATTGATTATATCGATAAAATATTTTCTTATTTAAACGGATTTGATTATCAATCTTTTTCCAAAAACACTTTAATTGTTGATGCCTGTGTATTTAATTTAAGTCAGTTGGGTCAGCTTACTGCGAAACTTGATAAAGATTTTACTTTAATGCATACCGATATTCCTTGGAATGAAATGCGTGGGCTTCGTAATAAGATTGTTCACGATTATGAGGGTGTGAATTTAAAACTCGTTTGGGAAATCATTTCAGATGATTTACCGGAGCTTAAAGAAAAGCTTAAAAAGATATAAGAATATAAATTTATAAAGTTTGTATGGCAGGGGCTTGTCTCCTGCCGTCAATTTTTAAAAAGCCGCTATAATATTTGCAAGAATAAGACAATTAGCTTAAGGGGCAGTTATTACTTATGAAAATATATTTTATCGGAACCGGTCACGGTGTCCCGACACATGACAGACGGTGCAGCTGCACGATGGTCGATGTAAGCGGAGCGTTGTATTTTATTGATATGGGCACACCGGTTTTCGGGGATGTCTTCCGTATAGGTAAATCAATTGATGATATACGTATGATAGCCGTTACCCATCCGCACGGGGACCATTGCAACGGAATTGTTGAATTACTTCATCTTGCAAATTGGTATTGGCCGGATTCTCATCAGCGTTACTTGATTCCCAATTCAAAGCTGATTGAAAATATGAAGTCGTGGCCAAAGGCTTTTTCTTTTGCTAAAGACTATGATATCGGTTTGGTTAAAGAGGGATTTATTTACGGTGACGAAAACATCCGGCTTACGGCATATCCAAACCAGCATTGTAGCGATTCCTATTCATATCTTTTTGAGGCAGAGGGGAAAAGCGTATTATTTACCGGCGATTTAAGGCATCCGTCTGTTGATATGCCTGCCGTTATTTTTGAAAGGCAAATAGATTTGGTTATCTGCGAAACCACGCATTTCCCTGCACATGATGCCGCAGAAGTATTTGATAAAGCAAAGCCACGGCGTGTAATTCACAATCACATTGCACCTGTTCGTAGTGAAGATTTGATTGAGGTTTGCGCCAAAGACCACGGTTTTCCGTATGAAATTGCTTATGACGGATTGGAAATTGATTTATAAGTAATTTCATATTTATATTAAGGCAAATAAAAGAATAAATTTTCTGTTATCGGTTGTACAAAATCTGCTGTTATCGGTTGACAAAACCGCCTTTACATAATATAATTTGTTAGGCTAAAGTGAGGAATAAAAATGAATATTTATGAAATTAAGAATATCGGAAAACTGATTAGCGGCAATCCCTATGTTGGCAGGGGGATTATAACGGGAACATCAAAAAACGGCAAATATGCGGTTAATGTTTATTTTATTATGGGCAGAAGTCAGAACAGCCGAAACAGAGTTTTCGCATTGCGCAATAAAGAGCTTTTCACCGAACCGTTTGATGTATCAAAGGTTGAAGACCCAAGCCTTATTATTTATACTGCCGTTCGTGAGTATAAAAACCGTTTAATCGTTACAAACGGCGACCATACCGATACAATATATAATGCTCTTAAAGAGGGGCTTTCCTTTAAAGAAGCGCTTGAAAGCCGTGAATTTGAGCCGGATGCTCCCAATTTTACGCCACGCATAAGCAGTATTTCGGAGTTTGAAAACGGTTCTTTCAAATATGAAATGAGCATATTAAAAAGTATAGACGAATCGGGAAGTGACTGTGCAAGATATACATTTTCATATAATTCAAAGGCGGGGCTCGGTCATTTTATTCATACCTATGTAACAGACGGTAATCCGATACCTGCATTTACGGGAGAGCCCGAAAGGGTGGAAATACCCGATGATATTAATGAGTTTACAAATGATATTTGGGATAATCTTGATTCGGATAACAAAATTTCGCTTTATGTGAGGTACACCGATTTGCGAACAGGTGAAATAAGCGAGCGTCTTATAAACAAAAATGTGTAAGGAGAATAATAATGAAAGAATTTGAGCTTAAATACGGTTGTAACCCAAACCAAAAGCCTGCTAAAATTTTTATGAAAGATAACAGCAAGCTTCCTATTGAAATTCTTTCGGGAAGACCCGGTTATATTAATTTTCTCGATGCCTTTAATTCTTGGCAGCTTGTAAAGGAGCTTAAAGAAGAGCTTTCGCTTCCGGCGGTTGCTTCCTTTAAGCATGTAAGTCCGACTTCTGCCGCAGTCGGCATAAAGCTTTCCGATAAGCTCAAGAAAGCCTGCTTTGTTGACGATATAGAAGGTCTTGACGATTCGCTTCTTGCCTGCGCTTATGCCAGAGCAAGAGGAACGGACCGTATGTGTTCGTTCGGTGATTGGGTAGCGCTTTCCGATGTTTGCGATGTTACAACGGCTAAAATGATAAAGCGAGAGGTTTCAGACGGAATTATAGCACCGGGATATGAGCCCGAAGCTCTTGAAATCTTAAAGACCAAGCGCAAGGGTAATTATAATATTGTAAAGATAGACCCTGATTATATACCGGCAGAAACAGAGCATAAGCAGGTCTTCGGTATTACCTTTGAGCAGGGACGCAATAATTTTAAAATCAACAAAGAATTGCTTTCAAATATTGTTACGCAAAATAAAAATCTGCCCGAAAGTGCAATGCGTGATTTAATTGTCGCCTTGATTACCCTTAAATATACACAGTCAAACTCCGTTTGCTATGCGGTAGAAGGTCAGGCAATAGGTGTGGGTGCAGGTCAGCAGTCAAGAATACATTGCACACGCCTTGCCGGCAGTAAGGCGGATACATGGTTTTTGCGCCAGCATGATAAGGTATTAAGCCTACCGTTTTTGCCCGATTTAGGCAGACCGGAGCGAGATAATGTTATAGACGGTTACATAAATCAAAACGAAGAGGATGTTTGCGCCGAGGGTAATTGGCAAAAATACTTTACATCTAAACCCGAACCGTTTACCGCCCACGAGCAAAGAGCATACCTTGATACAATTTCGGGCGTTTCTTTGGGCTCCGATGCCTTTTTCCCGTTCGGCGATAATATTGAGCGTGCTAAAAAAAGCGGTGTTTCTTATGTTGCCGAGCCGGGCGGCTCAATCCGTGATAATCTGGTTATAGAAACGGCAGATAAGTATGATATGGTGATGTCCTTTACAGGAATGCGGTTGTTCCATCATTGATTTAAATCCAATATGTTTTAAACGGAGGCATAAAAATGGCATACCTATCAGATATAGAAATAGCACAGCAATGCAAAATGAAGCATATAACCGAAATTGCAAGGGAAGCTCATATAGACGAAAAGTATATAGAGCAATACGGAAATTATAAGGCTAAAATAAATCCGCTTCTTATCAGCGAATCCGAAAGACAAGACGGAAAACTGATTCTTGTTACCGCAATTACGCCGACACCGGCAGGCGAAGGCAAAACAACCACAACGATAGGTCTTGCGGACGGTCTTAAAAGGATAGGTAAGGATGTAACGGTAGCTTTGCGTGAGCCATCTTTAGGTCCGGTTTTCGGGATAAAGGGCGGAGCGGCAGGCGGCGGTTATGCGCAGGTAGTACCGATGGAGGATATAAATCTTCATTTTACGGGTGATTTTCACGCAATAGGCGCCGCAAATAATCTTCTTGCCGCAATGCTCGATAACCATATTCAGCAGGGCAATGCTTTGGGAATAGATCTTAAAAAAATCACATGGAAGCGTTGCGTTGATATGAATGACCGTCAGCTTCGCTTTGTGGTAGACGGTCTTGGCGGAAGAATTAACGGCACTCCACGGGAGGATGGCTTTGATATTACCGTTGCAAGTGAGATTATGGCGGTATTTTGCCTTGCAAGCTCAATTAACGACCTTAAAGAGC
>JAZLFV010000241.1:0-3113 GCA_045615965.1 Acutalibacteraceae bacterium | reverse complement strand
AAACTCTTTCAAGCAAAGCTTTACGGTATTTGTCACATTATCCGTTGAATTCACAATATTTACATATTCTTCAACGCTCTGAACATTTGCAAGCTCTTTCCACAGGTCGTCCTTATCAATAATGTTTCCTTTTGCGGCTGTAAGAGTTTTGCAAGCATAGGCTTTTAGCTTTTCTAATTGCGACTGCTCTTTATAAGTTACTGAAACCCGGTATTTTTTTGATGCGTCAATTTTAATATCTACTGCGGCGCAGTCGGACAGTATTTCTTCTGCTTTCATCTCTTTATTATCGGCAAATACAGATATATTTGCATCTTTTATATCTTTAAACCGAATTTTTAATATACGGTCTTTCGGAATAACCTTACTGTTACCGCTCATACTTATTTCAAGTGTTTGCTGTGCAATACCGTTTTCTTCCTCATAAAAAGCCGAGAATTTTGTAAATAATTCATCTGTTACTTCTTCGGTTCTGCCGTCTTCGTAAAGTGTGTATTCACCGTTACCCGACCAAACAAGCACTTCCAAAGTTTTAGGATTATTTACTGAATTACCCTCATCTGCCGAAAGCGGTAAAATACCGCCCGACTTTATAAATATCGGAACCGTATCAAGTTTACGAAGTATTGTAAGTTCTTTGCCGTCTTTACCGGAATTATACTCTGCTCCGGTAAAAATATCAAACCATTTTCCCTCGGGAAGCCAAATTTCAGTGCGTGAAAAACCGTCTTTTTCTATAGGTGTTGTTATAGGCGCTGCCAATAACTCTCCGCCGAACAGATACTCATTTTTATATTTATAAGCATTTTCAGATTTCCACTCATAGTATAACGGCTCAACAAGTGCTGTTCCCTCTTTATGAGTGCGTTGTGACGCTGTATAAAGATACGGTATCAATTTATGACGGAATCTAAGCCATTTTCTTGCCAATTCACCCGTACCGTTCTCATAAGCCCACGGCTCTTTTGTGCATACCTCTGCATTGCAGCAGTGCAACCTGTTTATAGGACTGAACACACCGTACTGAATATGGCGCAAATACATCTCGTCATCTTTTTCGCCATACATATGTCCGCCTATATCGTGCGACCACCAGGTATATCCGATATTGCTTGCCGTTGCCGTAAATTCAGGCAAATAATCAAGAGTGCTCCACGAAATATGTGTATCGCCCGAAAAGCCCAATGGATAGCGGTGAGAGCCGATTCCTGCGTATCGTGATAAAATAAGAGGTGCGCTATGATTAGAGGCGTTATCTAAATAATGGTAATGGTTAAGCGACCACAACGGGTCTAATCCCTCCATACCGGAATTTGTGCCCTGTTGCCAATCAATCCACCAAAACGCAACACCGTCATTCTCATACGGTTTATGAACCTTTGAAAAATATGTATTGATAAAATCTGTGTTTGCAATATCAAATTTTATCCATTCTCCGCTTTCGTCATCAACGCCCATCGCCTTTGCGACATCTTTATAACAGTCTTCCCACCAACGGATGCCGCCTGCCGGATGAAGATTTAATGTGATTTTCAAATCTTTTTTCTTGATTTCTTTTAGGAATTTTTTATAATCCGGAAATAACCGTTTATTCCAAGTGTAACCTGTCCAACCGTCATTTCCGCCGAAAAATTCAGTATTCCTGCCCTTTTCCGTGATATGTAAATCTTCTTCCATTTGCTTTGAATAATGCCAATCCATATCAATAGTTGCAACGGTAAGCGGAACTTTTTGTTCCTCAAACGAATTTAACAAACGCAAATATTCTTTATCGGTATAAATATAGTATCTGCTCCACCAATTCCCCAAAGCAAAGCGAGGAATAAGCGGTGTGCTTCCGCAAATCATATAAAGTGCTTTTACAGCCGCACGGTAATCATCGCCGTATACAAATATATACTCATCTGAGCCGTCACCACGAAGCGGTTTTACTTCACCGTCTGCACCGAGTGTAAGAGAATTAACATCATCAAATACGGCAATTCCGTTTTCGGAACAAACTCCGTTTTCAAGTTTTATTCTTGCATCCTCAGGCATTTCATATGCTTTTTTGTTTTGCAGCCCCACAAACATATCGCCGTCATATCCGTCTAATGTCCGTGCAGTTCCTTTAAGATTGCCTTCGTTGTTGATTTCAAAACTCTTACCGTTTAATTGAACACGGCAATCTTCCCGTCTTTCCTTTACAATTAAAGTGCATTGCTTTGTTAAAACAACAAGAGTATTCCCGTCATCAGTAACGGTAAATTTTTGCTCCGGCATATCACGAAACCAAACCGACTGCGTTGCATCATCACGAAATTTTTGATTTTCGCTTCGCTCCAAGCGGAATAATCTGTCCTGCAATACCGTGATACGATAATTTCCCCAATTTATAATGTTTTTTTCTTTTGCTTGCGGACGGGTTGTTGCCACTAAATGTTTGTCAAGCATTGCTTTCCTCCATATCAAATTAAATAACAGCGTTTATATACTATACTCATTTTTCATCAAACTTTTGAAGACTGTCTGCTGAATTTCATCAGATTTTCGTATTACATCATTAAAAACTTTCTTCGACATATTTAAAGACAAGCATTTCTGATTTATTATCTCTGTCATTTCTGATAACGATACCGTTGTTCATCAAATATTCACTATCGTATTTTACTCCGAAAAGCTCATATTGAGAATTAGCTTTAAGTCCTTCCAAGGTTAATACTTCATCACCTGAGTTACAGGTTGCCCTTTGGCTGTTTATGCACAGTATTACCGTCTTTTTATCTTCTGAAACAAATTCCGATACCGACCAATCTGTTTCAAAAGGCGACCTTAACCTATAACAGTCACCACGGTGGAACACGGGCTCTAAAAGGCGATATTGTTCTATTGCGTTCTTTGCTGTTTTGAGCTCTTCTTCTGTACATTTGTTCAAGTCAATTTCAAAACCGAACTGCCCCTGCATAGCCATATTGCAACGCATTTCAAACGGAGTAGTCCTTCCGATTTGATGATTAGGACAAGCCGAAACATGCGAACCCATAGCAGAATACGGGTATACCATACTTGTTCCATACTGTATTTTCATTCTCTCGACTGCATCGGTATCATCACTTGTCCATGTCTGCGGCATA
>JAZLFV010000240.1:0-3639 GCA_045615965.1 Acutalibacteraceae bacterium | reverse complement strand
CAAACCCATAATTTCACTATAGATATAACCAACGAAAATGAAACCCAGCTCGGCGGATACAAGGAAATAAGCTTTATGGTACAGGGGGACGGCGCATATTCACGCTTTAAATATGAAAGCGGCGTTCACAGAGTTCAGCGTGTTCCCGATACCGAAACGCAGGGCAGGGTTCATACCTCTGCCGTAACCGTTGCGGTTTTACCCGAGGCAGACGATGTTGAAATAGAAATAAACCCCGCCGATTTAAAAATAGATACATTCCGCTCTTCGGGTGCAGGAGGCCAGCATATCAACAAAACATCTTCTGCAATACGTGTAACACATATCCCCACGGGTACGGTTGTTGAATGTCAGGACGAGCGAAGCCAATATAAAAACAAAGATAAGGCGCTTCGTGTGCTTAAAGCACGGCTTTTCGATGCCGCCAAAAAGGAGCACGATGATGCCATTGCATCCGACCGCCGCTCTCAGGTAGGCTCGGGCGACAGAAGCGAGCGTATAAGAACATATAATTTTCCGCAGGGCAGACTTACCGACCACCGCATAGGGCTTACGATTTACCGCCTTGAATCGGTTATGAACGGTGATATTGACGAAATTATAGATGCGCTTATAACACATTACCGCACGGAAGCGCTCAATAATGCTAATTGAAAATGGAAAATTGAAAATCAGAGGAATCATACATTAAGTAGGGGAGTGGGGAAATGTTAAATACAAAACGGCTTGATATCGTTTCGGGCGATTATGATAGCGCAGTTAAAACTGCCGCCGATATTTTAAAATCTGGCGGTATTGTTGCAGTACCCACCGAAACGGTTTACGGTCTTGCCGCCTCCGCCTTTTCGGATAGTGCAATAAAAAAGGTTTTTGAAGCAAAGGGCAGACCGCAGGATAACCCTTTAATTGTTCATATAAGCAATATGGAAATGCTCAAAAGTATTGCAAGCGAAATTCCCGATTCCGCCGTAAAGTGCGCCGAAAAATTTTGGCCCGGCCCTTTTACAATGGTTTTAAAACGCACCGATTCGGTAGCGCAAAGTGTTTGCGCAGGGCTTGATACCGTTGCGGTAAGAATGCCGAGCGAAAGGTCGGTAAGGGATATAATAGATGCTTCGGGTATTCCGCTTGCCGCACCGAGCGCCAACACATCGGGTATGCCCAGCCCTACAACCGCAAAGCATGTGCTTAATGATTTAGACGGCAAGATAGATGCCGTTGTTTGCGGGAATCCCTGTGAAGTAGGGGTTGAATCAACAGTTGTAGCATTATTTGGAAAAAAACCACGCCTTTTGCGCCCGGGAGCTGTAACGCTCGAACAGCTTAAAGAGGTTTTGCCTGATATTGAAGTGGATAAAGCAATTTTAAGTGAGCCCGAGGCAGGAGAAAGGGTTGCTTCTCCCGGTATGAAATACAAACACTATTCCCCTAAAACCGAGGCATTTTTAGTCGAGGGAGAAAGCAAAGCCTTTGCGGATTTTGTAAACGGCAAGGAAAACTGTCTGGCGCTCTGCTTTTCGGAAGACGAGCCGCTAATACGGATACAAAAAAAAGTGTACGGCACAAAAAAGGACGAAAGCACCCTTGCAAAAAATGTCTTTTCCGAGCTCAGAAATGTTGATGCTTTAAATGTTGAAGCCGTTTATATTCACGCTCCGTCAAAGCAGGGGGTAGGTCTTGCGGTTTATAACAGGCTTATCCGTGCCGCCGCATTCAAGGTGATTTGCGTATGAATAAAATTATCGGTCTTACGGGCCCTACGGGTTCTGGCAAAAGCACCGCCGCACTTATTGCAAAAGGGCTTAAATATAAGATAATTGACTGTGATAAGCTTGCAAGAAAAGCAGTTAAAAAAGGCTCGGCAGGTCTTTCGGCACTTGTAGAGGCTTTTTCCGCTTCAATACTTAAAGCAGACGGGACATTAAACCGCCGTGAGCTTGCAAGGCGTGCATTTAAAACGCCCGAAGACACCGAGCTTTTAAATAAAACATTACTTCCGCATATTGCCGAGCTTGTTATGTTAAATGTCGGCGGAAGAAAAAACGTTTTGCTTGATGCACCTACACTTTTTGAAAGCGGACTTGATAAAATATGCCATAGCACGGTGGCTGTGCTTGCAAGCAATGAAGAACGGCTTAAAAGAATTACGCTGCGTGACGGCATTTCAAAGGAGGATGCGCTTTTGCGTATGAATGCCGGAAAGCCTGATTCTTATTATACCGAAAAAGCCGATTTCATAGTATATAATAACGGCGATATGGAAAAATATCAAAGTGAGATTAAAAAAATATTTTTAAGTTTATCGGAGGAATAATTTATGTCAAGTGCTTCTAAGGAATTAAAGGAAAAACTGTTTTTAAACCGTAAAAACGGTCTTTTAAGAGCGGACGAAAAAACGGTTGACGAGGCAGAAAAATACTGTGCAGGCTATAAGGCATTTTTAAACATTGCCAAAACCGAGCGAGAGGCGGTAAAAGCGGCGATTGAGCTTGCCGAAAAGGGAGGCTTTGTGCCGTTTGAACGGAATAAAACCTATTTAAGCGGAGATAAAGTTTATTTTAACAACCGTGGTAAAACGGTAGCTTTTGCCGTTATCGGTAAAGAGGATATAGAAAACGGCATAAATATTACCGCCGCACATATAGATTCTCCTCGTCTTGACTTAAAACCGAATCCGCTTTATGAGGAAATCGAGTTGGGACTTTTCAAAACCCATTATTACGGCGGAATAAGAAAATATCAATGGCCTACCGTTCCGCTTTCACTCCACGGTGTTTTTGCGCTTAAAGACGGCACTTGTGTGGAGGTTAATATAGGCGAAGACGAAAGCGACCCGAAATTTGTTGTAAACGACCTTTTGCCGCATCTTGCCGCAGAGCAATCAAAACGCACATTGGCAGAGGGTATAAAGGGAGAAGAGCTTAATGTTCTTATTGGCAGTCGCCCGTTTAAAGACGATGAGGGAAGCGAGCTTGTAAAGCTTAATCTTTTAAAAATATTAAACGAAAAATACGGCATAGTTGAGGAGGATTTTTTATCGGCAGAGCTTGAAATAGTACCTGCTTTTAAATCCTGCGACATAGGCTTTGACCGTTCGCTTATAGGCGCATACGGTCAAGACGACCGTGTTTGTGCATATCCCGCTCTTACGGCGATACTCGAGGTCAAGAATCCGCAAAAGACAGCCATTGCAATCCTTACCGATAAGGAAGAAATCGGCTCTTGCGGTAATACGGGACTTGAGTCAGACTTTTTAAGCCACGTTATAGGCGACCTTGCAAAAATGCAGAATGCCGATAAAAGCGTTGCTTTAAGAAATTCAAAATGTCTTTCGGCAGATGTTAACGCAGGTATGGACCCAACCTTTAGTGATGTATTTGAGCGCAACAATGCAAGTCGGTTAAACTACGGTGTTGTGGTAACAAAGTATACGGGCGCAAGGGGCAAATCGGGTACTTCGGATGCTTCTGCGGAATATGTTGCATTTGTACGCAATTTGCTCGATAAAGAGGGTATTATCTGGCAGTCGGGCGAGCTTGGTAAAGTAGATGCAGGCGGCGGCGGAACGGTTGCCGTATATCTTGCAAATATGGGGATTGATGTTGTTGATTTGGGCGTTCCCGTGCTTTCAATGCACGC
>JAZLFV010000239.1:0-13701 GCA_045615965.1 Acutalibacteraceae bacterium | reverse complement strand
AAGACCGCTTGGCCTCCGACTTGTTAAAAACACAGGAACACTTGCAAATCAAATGAGTATAATTACTGATGGTCCTATTTGGGTAAATCTTGCAACAGGTAAAGATTATTACCTTTTAGATGACGGTGCACAAAACTGGGCAAGCGGCACAACATACGCACTTGTCGGAGATTCGGGGAGCTATGGCTATTTCACAATTCCTGCCGGCATTGACAGTTGGGTTCGTATTCCTTGCAAAAACTTCTTAAACGGTACTGTAACAAAGTCAGGTCAAGTTATGAAGCTTAAGCTTTATCCCCGTCATTTAGGCGGAGATTACGGAACTCTTGATGTCGGCGAATTTGCAACTGTTGATTCAACGGCTAATGCTTACGCATTAAAGAGCTCCCTTACAAACAATAAGTTCATAAACTTCCTTGACGGAACTGAATATGAAGCTCCCGGCACCTTGCCCGAACTTGAAGAAATCTCAATGTGGATTGAAAGCGGTGCTATTTCAACTGATGCCGCAATGGATTCCTTAAATGCTTCGGCTACTGTATCTAATGCTACTGCACTTGGCGATGACGAAGGTATTATGTTCTATGCAAAGGCAGATAGTTATGCTGAATTCCGTTTAGCTCTTGCCGATAACAACAAAGCAAATGATGAATTCAATTATTATTTGTTGGCAAAAGGCGAAGAATGGGAAGAAATGGAAGCAACCTACGGCGAAATTGCTCTCGATGAGGGCTTTGAGGGCTGGGTAAGAATCCCTGCGAGCGCATTTAACAATGCTACCGTTAATAAGATTAAAATCGGATTGCTCTATGGTACTGCAAACGATTTGATTCTTTCCGACTTTATGGTTATTGACCAGATAAACGCTTCCCTTAAAAAGATTCTTCTTGACGGCGGTAAGAAGCTTTCACTCTTTATAAAGAAATACGATGTAAACTGCGATGATTACATTGATATTCTTGACCTTGTAAGACTTAAAAAGGCAATCGCAAATACCGAAAGCATTTATTTTGCCGATGTTACCGGTGACGGAAATATAAACGGTGATGACCTTGCCGCTTTGGTAAACAAGCTTTTAGGTATCAATGTTGTAGTTTCCTTTAACGATGTAACTTCAAAAGTATTTACAACCCTTTCGGGCGATAAGTCAAATCTTCTTAATAATAACCCAGACAGAGGCTTCAGAGGCGAAGTAACCTTATCCGTTCCTACAGTAGCACAGCTTTCGGATAGCAATTATGATTATAGAACCTATCAGAGCGTTAAAAATTATATCAATTGGGTATTAGGTCCTGAGATGGAAACACAGGGCGGTGAAAACATTACTGTTGCCCGTATGTATTTCCAGATGAAGAACTACCACGCAACCACAACCATTCCTGCTCAAACAGTAGAGTGGATGAAGTGGAATCTCCAAGTAATGAGAGAAAAAGGCATAAAGGTTGAATTCCGTGCTTACTATCAAGAGGGAACAACAGACGAAGTAAACGGTGCTTCAAAGGATGTTATTTTAAGCCATATTGATACCTATGCTTCACTTTGGGAAGAATATAAGGATATCATTTATGCTGTTGACTTCGGTCTTGTAGGCTCTTACGGTGAGGGTGCTAACATTAAGCCGGTTCTTGATAAATACGATTGGAACAGAACCAGCCCCGAAAAGACCGCAATAGCACAGAAGGTTTGGGATAATCTCCCTGAATCAACCTACCTTATCATCCGTACTCCAACCCTTAAAAATGCATTCTTCGCAAATGTTGAAAATCTTGATGAATCAAGAATAGGTTATGCTCAGGATGCTTTCTTCGGTTATAATCATCCGAATGAGGATTTGGGTCAGGGCAACTTCAGACCCGGAACTGCCGACTGGACAACAGCCGTAAATGCAATCGGTATAAACGATGGCGAAATGTTCACATCACGTTGGTTCTATCAAGACCACGAAAACAATGTTACAACTGTTGAGGCACTTTCGGCAATCAAGGCAATGACCGACCTCCATCTTACAACCTTTAACTTAGACCACGGTTATGCCGATATGCTTACACAGTATCAGGCATTGACAAGAGATTACGGTTTTACTGTTGACGATACCATTATGGCATCTTGGAAAGGTGTAAATGTTACCACAGCTAACATTGCAGGAAACGGCGGCAGAGTAACATCTACCTACTTTGAGAATTCAAAGGGTACCACCATTGCAAGAAACGCATTTGAGTATATCCGTGATTATTTAGGTTATCACCTTTCTGCAACAACTATGTCGGCTGTAAACGATGGTGAAAACAGCATTAAGGTTACTTTGGGTATTAAGAACTACGGCTTCTCTGCCGCATACAACTTAAAGAGCTATCTTGCTATCGTTGATTCTAACAACAATGTTGTTTCAAGAGTTAATGTCGGTGAGCCTAACAAGTGGTATTCTTCTGATTCTGCTTACACAATTTCCGATAACTTGAGCTTACCTACCGTATCGGGAGATTATAAGATTGCATTCATACTCGAAAATGACTTCGGTCAGAGAGCTCGCCTTGATAATGCTATAAACTTTGAGGGCGGATGCAATATTTTGCACACATTCACAGTAGAATAATTTCAGGTGATTTAATTTATGAAAACTTTTATAAGAATTCTTTCTATGGCATTGGCAGCACTTATGGTGCTGACCGTTGCCGGATGCGGCTCAAAGAAAAAGGATGAGTGGGAAGAATATTCTGTTTATGAAGAAGGAGAAGGCGGAGACGGCGCCCAAAATTCAAACGGCGAAAAATCCATCGGCTCCAAAAAAACAATAGTTAAAAAGAAAAAGGTTGCTGCAACCGATAGAGCAGACGAAGGTCTTATTAATTCCAAGGAGCTTACTCCTCAAGAGCAAAAATTTGCAACTGCCAATTTAAAGGGTACAACCCTTACATATGTAAAAGGCAGCGAGGATGTTTATCCGCAGGAAGAATATGCAATGAAGATGCTTGAAGAAAAGTGGGGAATGAAGCATAAATATCAGATTTGTGCCAATACCGCTCTTCCGAATATGGTTGCAACAATGGTAGCATCGGGCAATCCGCCCGATGTGGCACATGTTGCCGATACCAACCTTATGCGTTATGTTTACACAAACCTTGCAACACCGCTTAATGATTATCTTGTTGTAAATGACCCGGTTTGGGATAACGGTGAATGCTTTGAGCCTTTCACCTTCAACGGCAAGATATACGGTATCTCTTGGTCGTCACCGCTTAACGATAACTATTTTGTATGGTATAACAAGACATATTTAAATGAAGTTAAGGCGGAAGACCCATATACCCTTTATACAAGCGGAAAATGGGATGTTGAAGCGTTCAAGCGTGTTGCAAAGAAGTGCGTTAAGTTTGAATCAGACGGAAAAAAAGTTAAAACCTACGGCGCTATGTGTTGGAATCCATCATTATTCCTTGCCCTTTACGGTGAACAAGCAATAACCGAGCAGGCAGGAAATAAGTGGAAGGTTACTATTGATTCTCAGGCAGGAATGAAAGGACTTCAGCTTATTCACGATATGGCGGCAGACGGCAGCTTAAAGCTTGAGGGCGGATATCAGGAATTCGGTAAGAGAGGAACTGCCATGCTTATCGAAAGACCTGTAAACGCAATCGGAAATTATGACTACTATAATACCATGGAAGACGAAATCGGTATGGTTCCTCTTCCGTCAACCTCCTACGGCAGCTTCGGTTTCACAAACACAGACGGCACATTCATACTGAAAGGTGCTAAAAATCCGATGGGCGCCATTGCTTACCGTTATTACGACCGTTTGTTTGTATCACATACATCAAACAAAGAGAAAAAAGCGGCAGGCTATAAGGTTGATGAATCCATAGTTATTTCCGATGAGCATAAAGCGGTTGCTGAAGATTACTTCGCTAAAAAGCGTACAAAATCTTTGGATAGCAAGCTTTATTCATTAACTAATTGGGAAACCGGCGAAAGACTTTCAAAGCCATTCTGGAAGAGTCTTACAGATGAGGGAAAGCAGCCGGCACAACTTGTTGACAGCGTTAAATCACAGATAAATAAATGTCTTAAAGATACTGTCGGCGCTTCAAATGTTGTGAATTAAAAATTATTATGTTCACCCGCACTCTCAAAGCGGGGTGCGGGTGGGCAATTCAAAAGTTGAGATGATTATATGAACAGCAAAAATGTCAGAATTACATATATCGGCGGCGGCTCACGGGGTTGGGCTTGGACGCTTATGAAAGATTTGGCACTTTCAAAGCATTTGTGCGGCGAGGTCATTCTTTACGATATAGACTATAATGCTGCAAAAAACAATGAAATTATAGGAAACCGGATAAAAGAGGATAATCCAGATGTGGGGAATTGGCATTACAGCGCCGTAGCAACATTGGAAGAAGCTCTTAAAGGCACGGATATTGTTGTTATTTCAATTCTGCCGGGAACATTTAAAGAAATGGAATCGGATGTCCACACCCCTGAAAAATACGGAATTTACCAATCTGTCGGCGATACGGTAGGCCCCGGCGGAGTAATACGTGCATTGCGCACAATACCTATGTTTAAAACTATTGCAAAAGCAATAGAAAATATATGCCCTGATGCTTGGGTAATAAACTATACAAATCCGATGACGGTTTGTATGCGCACACTCTACCGTGTGTTTCCGAAAATTAAGGCTTTCGGATGCTGCCATGAAGTTTTTTCAACGCAAGAGCTTCTTTGCGATGTTTTAAAGCGCATAAACGGCACAGAAGGATTAACACGTAACGATATTAAAGTAAATGTTATGGGTGTTAACCACTTTACATGGATTGATAAAGCAGAATATAACGGTACGGATTTATTGCCGATTTACCGTGAATATATAAAAAAGGTCAAAAACGGAGAAATTTCGGCGCATAAAAATTTAGGACCACGGGATTTGGTTTTTGAATCCAACGAGTATGTTAAAATGGACTTATTTATGCGCTACGGTTTAATTGCCGCCGCAGGCGACAGACACTTAGCAGAATTTTGTCCGATAAATTGGTATATGAAATCTCCTGAGCAGGTGGAAAAGTGGGGATACGGCTTAACACCCGTAAGCTGGAGGCTCGAAAACCTTGAAGAGCGTCTCGAAAAAAGCCGAAAACTGCTTAATAGAGAAGAAAAGTTTGAGGTTCAACCATCAGGAGAAGAAGGCGTAAGGCAGATTGAGGCTATTTGCGGATGCGGAAAGCTTATTACTAATGTTAATATGCCGAATGCAGGTCAAATACCGAATCTTCCGCTTGGCGCCGTTGTTGAAACTAATGCAGTTTTTGACAGCGATAGTGTTGTTCCCGTAAATGCGGGTGAAATTCCGATGAATGTTTACGGCTTGGTAGCACCCGTTGTTGCAGAACAGGAATTGATTGTTGAAGCAGGATTGAGCAGAAATCTTGACCTTGCTTTTGAGGCTTTTATAATGGATGCACATATGCCTCTTGATTTAAAAGATGCCCGTGAATTGTTTGATGAGATGATTCAAAATACAAAGGCATATTTAAAGGATTATAACATTTAAAGAGGAAGACTATGCTTAAAGAGAATATAATGAACGGCAAGCTGCCAGATGAAAATTCCGCTCCCGATATAGGTGCAGGCTTTTCGGGCGAGAGGTTAAAATCAATCTTTGAGGGTACGCTTAACGATTTATCCGTGTATTATAATTCATTTGCGGATAACTGCGAAATTTTTTGGGATAAATGCAAAAATGCCGATAATTACCGTGTTGATATTTACAGAATAGAGGATAGAGGCCCTAATATGGGTTGTCTCAATTACATAGCAATTCAAAGCGAAACGGTTAAGGAAAACAGATTCCTTTCCTGCCGTCTTGAGGCAATGAATTCTTACCGTGCAGTTGTCTCGGCTTTTAACGGGGATAGCTTTATAGGCAGATACCCTTCGATTTACTGCATTGTAACCCCCGAAATTTTCGGCAATATGCTTTCGGATTACAGCGAAACGGCTAAAAATCCCGAAATCATAAAAGGAGATGGCAGTATAAGCTTTGACACTCTGCCTGCTGAAAAAAGCGTTTTGTTGAACTCAAACCCCGACCGGGGATTTCGCTCCGAAGAGGATTATTTTATACCTGACCCGCAGGGTTTGAAAGAATGGACTTCCGAAAAGATTTTTGAGGATGTAAAAGAAAGAATTAAAAAGAGCACAAACGGGGAAATTGTTAAGGTATCAAGGGTATATTTTATTTTGGATAAATATATAAATACTGAGGTTTTGCCCGAAATTCTTTTGGATTATATCCAAAATGTTTATGATTCATACAGAAAATTAGGTGTAAAATTATATCTTTGCCACTATTATCAGCACGGAATTATGGGAACTGAAAATGTAACGCAGGAAACCGTGCTTTCTCATTTGAAACAGTTAAAGCCGTTATTTGTTAAGAACGAAGACGTTATTTTTGCTATGAATTTCAGCTTTATCGGCTCTTACGGTGAGTGGACGGGGATAAGAAATAATATCGACCGCCAAGTAATAGTAAATGCGGTTATGGATGCAGCTCCCGATGATATAAGGCTTATAATCCGTCAGCCGTTGTTTAAGGTCACATTTATAAACAAGGATTTTTGGCGCTATAACCGAATCGGATTTGCAGACGATGCCTGCCACGGACTTATGTTTAAAAGTGTTGATTTGGGTCAGGGGATTTGGCAGCCCGGTACAAAATGGTGGGAATTGGGAGTTAAGGAATCGCCTTATACCATAAATGATACCGAGCTTTTTACAACCCGTTGGATAAGACTTTCGGGAAGCTGGCCTGATGGGTATTCATGTATGCAATCTCTTTCGCAAAAGCATACATCAACCTTAAGTATTTCCCACGGCTACGGCGATACATGGCAGTTCGGCGGCAGAGTGGGTGAAACCTGCCTTCACGGTTGGAAAAGTCAGCCTGTAACATCCGATATACTTGACGGATACGGTCTTGCATATTCCGATAATTGGTTTAAGGATTCAAGCGGAGAAGAAGTTAAAAGAAATGCTTTTGAGTATTTAAGGGATTATTTGGGCTACCGTATAACTTTAAAATCTGCCGATGTAAAGTCAAAGAAAGACGGAATAAGTATAAATTTTACTCTGCAGAATTTAGGATATACTGCCGCTTTTAATTTAAGAAGTTATATTGAATTACTTGACAAAGACGGAAATGCAGTTATATACTGTGAAGTGGGAAATCCCGAAGAATGGTACGGAACAAATCCCGAAAGCTACAACGACCGTGAAATATTGTCTTATAATATAAAAGCGGAGTTTTCAAATATACCGAACGGCAGTTATAAGGTTGCATTTGTTATGAAAAACAAATTGAATCAGTTTGCAAGGCTTGATAATGATATATGCTTTGAAAACGGCAAAAACATCTTATTTAGCATAGAGCTTTGAAATTTTGAAGGTGTATTATATGAAATCAAAAATCAAATTAGCTGTTGTGGGTCTTAACCGGGGCGGAGATTTAATAGAGTGGGATTTTTCCCGAATGGACGGTGTTGTGGTAGTCGGCATTTGCGAATTAAAGGAAGAAAAGCTTAAAAAAATCTCAGAGGTTATGGCAGAAAAGGGTAAACCCATTTCGGATATAACGAATAATTATAAAGAAAAATTGGATATTCCAAATTTAGATGCCATTTTGGTATCAACAACTTGGGATATGCACTTTCCCATCGCAATTGAGGCTATGAAAAAAGGAATTTATGTAGGTCTTGAGGTCGGCGGAGCATATACAATGAGCGAATGTGATGAGCTTGTAAAGGTTGCAGAGCAAACAGGACACAAATTTATGTTCCTTGAAAATTGCTGTTACAGCCGCCGGGAAATGATGGCACTTAATATGGCTTCAAAGGGAATGTTCGGCGAGCTTGTTCACCTCGAGGGCGCTTATACGCATTGTCTTCGTAAAATGATTGCCGATGACGATTACAGAATAAACGATTATTTATACCGAAACTGTGAGAATTATCCAACCCACGAAATAGGTCCGATTGCAAAGCTTTTGCATATAAATAAGGGAAACAGATTTGTTTCTTTGGTTTCTATGTCCTCAAAGGCGGTCGGAATAAATGCTTATGCAAAAAAGGCAAAGGGCGATGAGCATAAATATTCCGCAACAAAATTTGCGCAGGGCGATGTTGTAACAACAATTCTTAAATGTGCAAACGGCGAAACCGTTACCATAACCCTTGATACAACGCTCCCTTGCCCGTATAGCCGCAGATTTGTTGTTACGGGTACAGAGGGAAGATACAACGAAGAAAACGATTCGGTGTTTATAGACGGCGTTCACGATGAATGGGAATGGATGAAATGGAAAGCAAAGTGGGGCAATGCAGCCGAATATGCCGAAGAATATGACCATCCCGTTTGGAAAGAACACAGAACCCATCCGGAGCTTTTGGAATTTGGTCACGGAGGCACGGATTATGTATCCTGCCGAGCTTTTGTTGAAACGGTAAAAAGAGACTGTATGGCTCCGATTGATGTATATGATGCCGCCGTTATGATGTGCATAAGTGTGTTAAGCGAGCAGTCTATTGCACTCGGCAGTCAGCCGGTAGCCTTCCCTGATTTTACAAGGGGCGCTTGGCTCAGCCGCAGACCATGCAATACGGATTTTATTTATTCACTTGATTATTAATTGTTCTCTGCAAAGAAGGAAGCCTTATGAAACCGGAAAATGCACATTTTAAATCACTTGATTTTTGGTATAAGCACAAATGCGAAAGCTTAGACGATGTACTCGATTTCGGAAGATGCCTTGAAAATACGGCATTCCCCGTAATAAAAGAATGGTATGTATATGACGGTAGTGAAAATTTAAGTAAACCCTCTGCCGAAAAGATGCTTTCGTTTAAAAAATGTGATTTAACGGTTAATAATACTCAAAACCCGAAAACCGGCTGGTTTATGGCTGAAATGCCTGTGCCGTATATCGCAAAGTATTTTGATAAAAATGATTTGGGCGAGTTTTATTTTTCGTATTACACGGGATATGATTTGGATATATACTGTGACGATACTCTCATAGAGCCTTACAGTTATATGGGCGGAACATTTAATATGGGTGTCACATCGGATATTAAGCATTATGTTTTTGTCCGTATAGACAGCCCGAACAGTAATCCTGTTTCCGACCTTGTCGCAAGATGCTCGCTTTCGGGTACAAAGCCTTTAAGCAATGCTGTAAAGGATATTTCACGCTCATTAAGAGCAGGTTGTCATCTGCTTTCAAAGAATAATACACGTCAAAACCTTTACCTCAAAGGAAATGTAGATATAGATAAATCAAGACTAAGCGTTGAAGAAAGAGAAAAGCTTTCCGAATGTCTTGTTAAAACTGCAAATTATATTATTGAAAATTTGAGCTCGGCAGATTTATTAAACCGCATAAATAATGCGCTTGATATGTTAAAGCCGGTTGCCGATTATGCTCATAGATTTACGGTTTATTTTATAGGTCATTCTCATATAGACCTTGCGTGGAAATGGCGATATCCCGAATCTATAGAGTGTATGAAGGGTACATTTGAAACACAGCTTTCCCTTATGGAAAGAGAGCCCCAATATGTATATGTTGAAACCTCGGCAGTACTTTGGAGGGATATGCAGAAAAAATATCCCGAATTTTGGGGAAAAATCCGTGCCGCTGCAGAAAGAGGTCAGTTTGAGCCGCAGGGCGGAATGTGGTGCGAAACCGATTGCCAATGCGTAGGTGCGGAAAGTTGGTTCAGGCAGATTGAATTCGGTCAAAAAGCGGCGGAGGAGCTTTGCGGTAAAAAATCTACCGTTGCGGTCAATATAGATGGCTTCGGATTCAATGCACGTCTTCCTAAGATTCTTAAAAATTAAGATATAACGAATTTAATCTTTTCCCGTATATTCATTTTTTGTGGGAGGGTGATGATAAAAGCCGTATTTTGGTGTTTCACGAATACCCGAGCCACGCAAATCATATCGAGCCGGACGAGCTTGCAAAAACGGTTTGTATTCATCATTTAACCGATGGGTTTTATAATATTCCGATTATTTGGGGATACGGTAATCACGGCGGCGGTCCGTTGCCCGTTATGATGGACAGAATAGACGAGCTTAAAAGACAAACGGTATTTCCAAATATAAAATACAGCGGTTTTACGGAGTTTTATAATGTTTTAAAAGAAAAAGAGGATTTGTCGTCTTTGCCCGTTCATAAGGGTGAGCTTTTCCTTGAAACGCACCATAAAACATATACCGTTCAGGGAAAAACGAAGTATTTAAACCGTGAATGTGAAAGGCAACTTTTAAATGCCGAGAGTCTTCAGGCGGCAACAAATAACTATTATAATCTTGATTACGCCTGGGAAAAGCAGCTTTTTAATCAGTTCCACGATGTTCTGGCAGGAACAAGCCTGCCTCAGGTATATAACGATTTATATGAAGATTATGAAAAAATAAAATTTGATAAATCCGCAGGCGCTGTTTGTTCGCTTGTGTTAAACGGAAAAGAGTATTGCGGCGGACTTATCGGAAGCTTTAAAATTCTTGAAGATATAAAAAGCCGTGATTACGATACATGGAATTTCGGCTTTACCGGAAAAGAATGGGATGTTAAATGCGATTCTTTTGAGCTTGTAGAATCCGGCCCCGTAAGAGCCGTATTTAAAGGCGAATACTCATTCGGAATTTGGCAGGAGAAAAAGCCGTATTACGGAACATATCTTTGGCATACTCCGGGTGTTGAGTATCCCACAAGCTTTTTCACGCAGTATTTTATAATTTATCGCAATAATCCTATGATTTACTGTGAATTATATGCCGATTGGTGGGAGGATAGAAAGGTATTAAAGCTTTCCGCCCAAACAAACATAGAAAACACAAGGGCATTTTATCAGGTTCCTTTCGGTGTGCTTGAGCGTCCGACCGGCAGAAAAACATCTTACGAAAAAGCCCGATTTGAAGTGCCTGCCAATACCTACGGCGATTTAAGGAACGAAGAAAAAGGCTTTGCGATTCTAAACCGTTCAAAGCACGGCTACGAAGCAAAGGACAGCTTATTAAGGCTAACTCTCTTAACCTCACCGTATAACAGCGATAAAGGAAAGGTTCCCGATTCCACAGCCGATAGGGGCAAGCATAAAATAGAATATGCCTTTTTGCCGCATAATCTTGAATCCGATTTAGAGGATATAGCGCAGGCTTATGAGCGCAATGTGATGATTTTAAGCGGAAGCGAAAAGCCTAAAATCGAGCTTGGAAAATCGCTAATTAAGTATGATTCTTGCGATAAAAAGCTTTTAAGCATAAGATTGATGCCAAACGGCGATATTTTGGGCAGAACTTTAAGCAAGGATAAAAAAATCGGATTGGAAATTGTAGAAGGCAAATCGGAGGATTAGAGTATGAAAAAAGTATATTGTTATTCAAAAGAATCAGGGCAAAATCCTTATATGGGCTTTAATACATTTCAGCATTTCAAGGGTGAAAAGCTTTATTCGGATATTATTGTAGACCCTAAAAACAATATGACCGAAACCGAGCATATAGAATGTTATCCGATTCCTGAGTATGTTGAGCAAAACGGCAGAGAGCAGGGCTTTCATCCGGACGGAAATGTTGCTTATATCAGAATCCTTTGGAAAGATTTTGAACCCGAATTTGAAAAATATAATTTCGATTTTGTTGACCAAATACTTAAGGATGCCGAATCGCACGGGCAGACGGTTATGTTCAGGCTTATGGCGCACAGTACCCGTAAGGAAGACGATGTGCCTGATTGGTTAAAAGAAATTATACCATGCCCCGAAAGACCTGACGGTATGCGGGTTAAAGATTCTCCGACAGACCCTAAGTTTTTACAGTTGTTTGCCAAGGCAATAAGGGCTTTGGGCGAAAGGTATGACAGCAATCCCACCCTTGATATAATTGACCTTTCTTTGCCCGGCGCTTGGGGAGAGGGGCATAAGTTAGAGCTGTTTCCCCTTAATGACATAAAGGCGCTTATGGATGCGTATATTGAAGCTTTCCCGAATACTATATTTATTTCGCAGGTCATTATTCCCGAGCTTGTTTCGTATATAAGCTCCAAGCATAAGGTAGGCTGGCGTGCAGACGGAATAGGCAATCAAAAGCTTACATATAAGTATTATCCCGATTTGTTTGCAAAAATACCCGAGCATGATGAATTATGGAAAACGGCTCCGGTTGCGTTTGAAAGCTATTGGTGGCTCGGCGAATGGCAGCGTCAGGGTTGGAATGTTAAAGAGATATTTGATAAGCTGCTTGATTGGCACGTGACCTACTTTAATGCAAAATCCCTTCCTGTTCCGACTGAACTAAAGGACGAGGTGGATTATTTTATTTCCAAAATGGGTTATCATTTCGGTATTTGCGAGCTTGAATTTTCCGAAAGCGTAAAGTGCGGTCAGGCTATCAGCCTTAAATATACAGTTAGAAATTACGGCGTTGCTCCGATTTACCGAAAAATTCCGCTTTATTGGAAGCTTTCAGGCGAAAACGGGGTAGAATACGAGTTTGTTACCGATAATGATATCAGGAATTGGATGCCCGGCGAAACTTTAATTTGCGATGAAATAAATTTGCCTGATAATGTTAAAACGGGTAAATATATTTTAAGTATCGGAATAGGTAACGAAAATGTGCCTGTAATTTATTTGTGCAACAATTTGCCGAGAAACGGCAAATACTATGATATTGCGGAAATTACAGTAATTTAGGTGAATATTATGGATAATTTATTACCGAGTGCGGTTTATCAGTTTAACCTTAACGGAAATCCCGTTTCGGTTGAGCCGTATGGCTGCGGTCATATCAACACAACATATCTTGTTGTAACAGACGAAAACAAACGGTATATTTTGCAGAGAATAGCAGATGTTTTTGATGCAAAATTACTTATGAAAAATATATCGTCTGTTTTAAGCTTCGCCAAGGAGCATACCTTCGGCGAAACCACAACAATGACAGTTGTACCAACAAAAGGCGGTGATGATTTTTACTCCGATTCCACCGGAAATTACCGTGTTTACGATTTTGTTGAAAACAGCATTTGTCTGCAAAAAGCGGAGGATAAGAACGATTTTTATGAGTGTGCCGTTGCATTCGGCTCATTTCAAAAAATGCTTTCGGATTTTCCTGCAGATACACTCCAAGAGCCGATTAAAGATTTCCATAACACGGCGGATAGGTACCGTTTGTTTAAGGAAGCCGTAAAAAATGATGTTTGCGGCAGGGCAAAATCGGTTAAATCCGAAATAGAAACAGCTTTAAGCTATGAAACCGAAGGCACTTTGCTTCAAAAAATGCGTGAATCAGGTGAGTTGCCTTTAAGGGTTACGCATAACGATACAAAGCTTAATAATGTTTTGCTTAATAAGGATACACACAAGGCGCTTTGCGTTATTGATTTAGATACCGTTATGCCGGGACTTTCACTTTACGATTTCGGCGATGCAATAAGATTCGGCGCCGCTACCGCCGCAGAAGACGAAAAAGATTTATCGAAAATGACAATTGACCTTGAGCTTTACAGAATTTTTGCAAAAGGTTTTGTATGCTCTTGCGATTTAACCGAAAAGGAAAAAGAACTACTTCCGCTCGGAGCATTTACAATGACACTTGAATGCGGTGTACGCTTCTTAACAGATTATCTTAACGGCG
>JAZLFV010000238.1:0-3251 GCA_045615965.1 Acutalibacteraceae bacterium | reverse complement strand
TTCTGCCGATTTTGATTTTGAAGAGGCGCTTTCAAGGGTAAGCAGAGTTTTCGGAATAGCAGGGTATAGCCGTGCATGTGTTTGCGAAAAAACGCCTGATGATATTTTTTCAAAAGCTCCCGATTATCTTCGTGATAGTCTTATATTTGCCAAAACCTTTAAGGTCGAAGCAAAAAGAGCAGATAAAAAATTTCCTCTGAAATCACCACAAATATGTGCGGAATTGGGTGGAATTTTGCTTGAAAAATTCCCGCATTTAAGAGTAGATGTTCATAATCCCGATATAGTGGTAACGGTAGAGGTAAGGGATTTTGCGGCATATATAAGAGGAAATCAGCTAAAGGGTGCAGGCGGTTTACCGGTTGGTACATCGGGCAAGGCGGAAATTCTTATTTCCGGTGGTATTGACAGTCCCGTTGCCGCATATATGATGGCAAAAAGAGGGCTTTCGCTAAACGCAATCCATTTCGCTTCTCCGCCCTATACGAGCGCACTTGCCGAGGAAAAGGTTAAAACACTTCTTTCAAAGGTTGCAAGGTACAGCGGTACAATAAAGCTTGCCATAGTTCCTTTTACCGAAATTCAGGAAGAAATACGCAATAATTGCCCCGAAGATTATTTTACGCTTATAATGCGCCGTATGATGATGCGGATTTCCTGCATTTTAGCCGGGCAAGACGGTGCTTTGGGACTTGTTACGGGAGAAAGCTTAGGTCAGGTTGCAAGCCAGACCTTGCCGGCAATCGGCTCAACAGACAGCGTATGCACAATTCCCGTGCTTCGTCCGTTAATAGGTATGGATAAGGAAGAAATAATAAAAATTTCAAGGGAAATAGATGCCTTCCAAACTTCTATACTGCCTTATGAGGATTGTTGTACTGTATTTACACCAAAGCATCCGCACACAAGACCGAAGCCCGGTCAATGCGAAAAGGCTGAGGAAAACCTCGATATCGAGCCTTTAATTAAAAGAGCGTTAGACGGAATAGTATATTCGTATATTGAATAATTATATATAGGAGAATTTAATATGATAAAAAATCTCAAGGTAGATATTATTTATTATATGGTAGGAACCGATTTTGAAATGGAGTTCAATTTGGGTGGCTGTGCACAGATGCGTTTGCTTACCGATACGGTAGAAACCCGCTCGGATTTTTCAAAAGCACTTGCAAGAAGCGTTGGGAGGAGCAATATCATAATTGCCTGCGGTCCTGTTTTTGGCGAAAGGGGTCTTATAAATACCGTTGCAACGATAACAAATATCGGCAAAGAATTCCTTAATAAACAAAAATACGGTGTAGATTCATACGGTGAAATCGAAATACTCAAAGGCTCTACTCCGCTTGTTACATCCGAGGGTATTTTTGGCGGTTGCATTATCGAGAACGGCAAGCAGGTAATTGTTATCCTTTCGGAAAGCAAGTCCCTCAGAAAGCAGATTATGAAGGAGCTTATCCATCCGTATATTACACAATGGAGCTTTATGATGTCGGATGAGGGTGAGGCAAAGCCGGTATTACCCGTTGAAAATGTCGGCGGTCATTCCGCTGAAAATCCTGAAATTCCAATGCCGGCAGTAACACCTGAGGGGATACTTTCGGCAGAAGAAACCGTAAATTCAAAGGATACACAGCCGGATGATTCAAAAACGGAAGAGAATGAAAACGAAGATATTTTTTCAAACAGCGAGTCTGATAAAGCTTTAGACGGCTTTGTTTTAAACGATGGCGAGGATGAGCAGGAAAATACTTCCGATTACTTTGTTGCAGAAGATGGCAATGATGAATCCTATAAAGCATCGGATGACTTCATTTTAAGCGATGGCAAAGACGAGTCGAAGTCTGCTGATAAACCGGTTTTCACCAAGGAAGAATTTGAAAAAAAGCAGGGATATTACAGTTTTGACTTTTCTGATTCCGATGATGGTTCTGTAATTCAAAAGAATTACAGATATCTCGTAGAGGATTATGAAGATGAAAATCCAAAAAGCAGCGGCAAAGGATTTTTTGTAGTTTCCCTTATACTTACAATACTGATTGCATTGGCTATCATATTTTTTGTAGTTGTAAGACCGTTGATATTAGGTTATGATTTGCCGGCATATTTAAAGAATATTTTTAAAACTTCCGAAACTGCGCTGGTAAAATGCTTTTTCTTATAGGAGGATTGAGAATTGAGCTTTTGGGGGACAAAACTCGGCATACTTATTGAAACATTTTTAATATCAATGGTGCCGGTTATTGAGCTTCGGGGTGCGGTACCTTTTGCCGTACTCAGGGGGATAAATGTTTGGATTTCATTGCTTGTTTCCATAATAGGAAATCTTATTCCGGTGCCTTTTATAATAATTTTTACCAGAAAAATATTTGCATTTTTAAGGGCAAAGCTGCCTTTTTTAAACGGCATAATCACGAAATTCGAAAAGCGTGCCGAAAGAAAATCCGAAACGGTTTTAAAGCGTGCGTTTTGGGGGCTTTTTGTATTAGTTGCGATTCCGCTTCCCGGCACCGGAGCTTGGACAGGAGCTCTTGTAGCTGCCGTGCTTGATATGCGGCTGAAAAAGGCTTTTCCGGCAATAGCGTTGGGCGTTGTGGCGGCAGGAATTATTATGACGGTGATATCATATTTTACCGGAAAAATGATTTTTTAAAGCCTCATAAACCTTTTTTGAAAAAATACTTGACTGTTTACATATATTGTGATAAAATAGCTATTGTTGTGAATGCGGGTGTAGTTCAATGGCTAGAATTCCAGCCTTCCAAGCTGGCCGTGTGGGTTCGATTCCCATCACCCGCTCCAGAAAAAAGCATCCTTCGGGATGCTTTTTTCAATGAAATTCGTTCCTTACGGAACGAGTGAAATACACCTTACGGTGTATGAAATATTGCTTTTGCAATGTGAAATGTGCTTCGCACGTTAAGGAACGGATTTTATTTCATATTCGGTTGAAAATCGGATATTTCATAATTTCGGCAGAAATTATTTCACATTTGCCAAGGGCAAATATTTCATTTGAATAGCATTGTGCTGTTTCGTAGTGGCTCTAATCACAAAAAGAGAGTGAGCATCTTTTGATGTTTGCTCTTTTTTATTCGGTTTTCGATAACATTAGAAATTCTAACAGATAAATCATTTGAGTTTCCCCATTTTTTGGTTGTGAAAGTGGAGAAACCCCTTTGTTTATGCGGGATTACGGGGTGTTAGAAATTGAAATTTTAGGTAAAAAAGTAGTGCAAAACTCCTTAAAT
>JAZLFV010000237.1:0-2135 GCA_045615965.1 Acutalibacteraceae bacterium | reverse complement strand
ATTCGGCTGTACTGCGTACTATTTTACCTGCACCGATAAGTTTGACGAGAACTTAAAAATTCTGACCGACCTTATGCAGACTCCTTATTTTACCGAGCAGAACGTAAACAAGGAGCAGGGAATAATAGGTCAGGAAATAAGGATGTATGATGACAGTCCTTCCTGGCGTGTTACCTTTAATATGCTTGAAAATATGTATTATAACCATCCCGTTAAGATAGATATTGCAGGTACAACCGAATCCATAGCAAAGATAAATGCCGATTTACTTTATGATTGCTACAATACCTTTTATAATCCTAAAAATATGTTTATCTGTGTTGTCGGCAATGTTGATACCGAAACGGTGCTTTCCATGTGTGAAAAAACCGTTACGGGAAACGGTGATACCGAAATTACACGTATTTTTGAGGATGAGCCTCAAGCAGTTGTTAAAAACTATGTTGAACAGAAGCTATCTGTTTCAAATCCTATGTTCTGTTTAGGCTTTAAGCAAAAAATATCTTCGCCTATTCGCAGGCTTAAATCAAAGGTTTGCGTTGCTCTTTTGCTTGAAATAATCTGCGGTGAATGCTCTCCGCTTTACGAAAGGCTTATAAAAGAGGGACTTATAAACGATGAGTTTTCCTTTGAATACTTTAACGGCTTTGATTACGCTTGCCCTATGTTTGAGGGCGAATCCGAAAATCCAAAGGCAGTTGCCGATGCAATCAAGGCAGAAATTAAGAATTTAAGGGAGAACGGTATTGATAAAAAGCTGTTTTCCGCCGTAAAATGCGGAATGTACGGCGATGCCGTAAGGCGGTTTAATTCGGTAAGCGAAATTTGTATGCAGCTTACCGAGGGCGCAGTTTACGATTTTGATATTTTTGAAGAAATAAAGCTTTTAAAAACCGTTACCTGCGATGATGTTTATAAACGTCTTGATGTATTTGATGATGAATTATCCGTTTTATCGGTTATAAATCCTTTGGAGTGAAGCAAATGAAATATGATGTTACGATTTTTGGAATACATTTAAAATTAAAGCCGATTGCTTTTACACTTCCGTTCGGCGGAGGTTGGGATATATATTGGTACGGCATAATTATTGCTTCGGGATTTTTATTGGCGCTCATATATGCCTATAAAAATTACAAAAGATTTAATCTTGATATTGATAGGGTGCTTGATGTAGTGCTTGTAACAACCCCTGTTTCTATTTTGTGCGCAAGGGCGTATTATCTTATTTTTGACGGCGAAAAAACCGAGAGCATAGCAGACTTTTTCGGCTTCGGGCGTTCCGGCTTTTCGGGGCTTGCCATATACGGGGCAGTAATCGGTGCGGCAGTATGCGGAGTTGTTATGTGTGCTGTGAAAAAGGTAAAGCTTTTGGATATGTTCGATTTAGCCTCATTAGGATTTCTTATCGGTCAGGGTGTAGGCAGATGGGGAAACTTTATGAATCAAGAAGCATTCGGCGGACCTACGGGAAGTAAATGGTGGGGTATGACGAGCAGTAATGTTGAAGCAGATTTTATTAAAAACGGCTATGACCCTACTGCTCTTGCACATCCTTGCTTTTTATATGAATCAATCTGGTGTATTTTGGGATTTTTGCTTATACATAAGTTAAGCCAAAAACGCAGATTCTCGGGTGAAACATCGCTTATGTACGGCACATGGTACGGCTTTGGCAGAGCATTTATAGAGCTGCTTCGTACTGATAGCCTTATGATAGGCAGATTAAAGGTTTCCTGCCTTTTATCGGCGGTGCTTTGTATAACCTGTGCAATTTTGCTCATTGTATTTTTAAAGAAGAACAAAGCCGAAGAGAATGCAGAAGAATATGAATCTTTGATTGTTGAAGAAGAGGAAAATCAAATCGGGGAAGTCGAAAATGAGTAATTTAATAGACGGCAAAGCAGTTTCTGCAAGCGTTAAAGAAAAAGTAAAGGCAGAGGTTTCTGCACTTAAAGAAAAGGGAATAACGGTTGGTCTTGCCGTAATTCTTGTGGGTGACGACCCTGCTTCAAAAATATATGTTGCCAATAAGAAAAAATCCTGCGAGGCACTTGGTATTATTTCACAGGAGTATATATTACCCGAAAATACAAAAACCGAACAGCTTTTAGAGCTTATCGAAACGCTTAATA
>JAZLFV010000236.1:0-4206 GCA_045615965.1 Acutalibacteraceae bacterium | reverse complement strand
CTTTTTGCATATCTTTTCTTAGCTTTAAGTCGAGTGCTGCAAGTGGTTCATCAAGCAATAAAACCTTCGGTCTGTTGGCAATGGCACGGGCAATGGCGATTCTCTGTTGTTGACCTCCCGAAAGAGTTGCAATTCTTCGTTTCTCAAAGCCTTCAAGATTTACAAGCTTTAAAAGCTCTGTAACTCTTTGTTTGATTTCGTCTTCGGGAAGTTTTTTAACACGCATACCGAAAGCGATGTTTTCAAAGACATTTAAATGAGGGAAAAGGGCATAACGCTGAAAAATGGTGTTAACCTGCCTTTTATAAGCCGGAACACCATTTAAATCCTTGCCCTCAAATAGGATTTGACCTTCATTTGGGTCCAAAAATCCGGCAATAAGCCTTAAAGTTGTGGTTTTACCGCAACCGGAAGGACCTAAAAGTGTTATAAACTCTTTATCTTCAATTCCGAGATTTAAGCCGTCTAACACCGTTTCTCCGTCAAATGAAACAAATACATCTTTGAGCTCTACAATATTCTTTTTTTCCATTTAAAGCATCCCCCTTTGTCAAACACTAAAGTGCCGACAGTAGTAAATAATACCGAGTCATTCAAACACGAATCAATTTTTGAACAATCTGGTTCGGGTTTAAATTCTTCGGTATAGGTCAAATGACCTGTCCGTTTACCCTGCGCGATACCCCCGAAACGCCTGATTGTATGCCCTGACAAAGGGTTTTTCACAGTCAAATTGACTGCGGCATACATTAGCCTTTTTCGGTTAATTTTTTGCACAGATGCGTTAAGCATTGAAATTATTTTTCAATACTGCATAAATATAATGTAAATTTCCCGAAAAGTCAAGTGTTTTTTGGAATTTTTTATTGTATTTCCAAGCTAAATCCGTCATAAAAACATTTAAACTCGATAATACTTCGATTTTCTTTGTTTTGCTCTGTTTTCATCAAAAAAACTTTTTATGTAAATCGGCAAGAAATCTTGCCGAAATTTTTCGATTTACTGCTTGTCGTAATCGTTTTCCTTGTTTTTGTTCTGATTTTGATTATTCTTGTCGGTGTTTTGATTGTTTTTGTTGCTTTCGTTGTTTTCGTTTTTCTTTGACTTATCGTTTAACATAAAAAAATCACCCCGTTTCTGCATATATCTTTTACAAAAACGGGGTAAATATTCATTTAATACCAAATAATCTTTGTGCATTTTCGGAACTTTGTTCCAATACAGATTCAAAATCTGTGTGTTTAAGCTCGGCAATTTTTTTAGCTGTAAAGGTGATAAAACCCGAATGATTTATTTTTCCTCTGTAAGGCTCGGGTGATAGATACGGGCAATCTGTTTCCAAAAGCAATCGGTCATCAGGGAGCATTTTTAAAACTTCCGGTAATTTTTTTGAATTTTTAAAGGTTATAACGCCGCCGATGCCGATATACATTCCGATATCAAGTATATCTTTTGCCATTTCTGCGCTGCCCGAAAAGCAATGCACAACACCCTTTGGTTTATATTTTTTTAAAAGCTTTAAGGTATCAAAGTGTGCCTCACGGTCGTGAACGATTATAGGTAAATCAAGTTTATTTGCAAGTATGATTTGATTCTCAAAAACGCTTATTTGTTCGGATTTATTGCTATCATCGTAATAATAATCAAGACCGATTTCTCCGATTGCAACACATTTTTGATGCTTTGCAAGTGACTCGATTTTTAAAAGGGAAGTATTACTTGAAATATTTTCAGGATGTATTCCGACTGCCGCATAAATAAAATCGTATTCTTCGGCTATTCTTAACGAGCTTTCAGATGAATCGCCGTCAACGCTACAGGTAATTGCATATTTTACACCTGATTTGTTAAGCTCATTTAAAAGCTCCGGACGGTAATCGTCAAATTTTTCATCGTCATAGTGGGCGTGTGAATCAAAAATTAACGGTTTTGAAAGCTTGGCTTCATCGGGATAAAACATCAGCGTACCTTTGAGCCTTCGGGGATTCCGTCTGCAAAAATCACCTTAATATCATCACCGCAATCTGCTGCCAAAATCATACCGTTTGATTCGACACCGCATAATGTAGCAGGCTTAAGGTTTGAAACAACAATTACGGTTTTTCCGATTAAATCCTCAGGCTTATAATACTTGGCAATTCCGGAGGCAACTGTTCTCGGAGTTGCGCTTCCGTCATTAAGCGTAAGCTTTAAAAGCTTCTTTGCTTTCGGTATCGGCTCACAAGCGACAACCTTTGCGGTTTTAAGCTCTACCTTTGCAAAATCTTCAATAGAAATTTCCGAAGCTTTTATAACATTTTCAAATGATTCTTCTTTAGGAGCGGTTTCTTCTGCGATTTCTTTTAATACCTTTTCGGTATCAATTCTTGCAAATAACGGTGTTGCTTCTCCAACGGTGTAATCATTTACGCAACCGAATTTCAAATCGGTGATTTCGGTATTTAACTGCTTTAAGATTGCCGCAGAGCTTTCGGGCATAACAGGCGTAAACATAACTGCAATAATGCGTATACACTCAAGAAGGTTAAATAAAACGGCATTAAGTCTGTCTTTGTTTGATTCATCCTTTGCAAGAGTCCACGGTGCAGTTTCATCAATATACTTATTGCAACGCTTGGCAAGTGATAAAACAGCATCGCAGGCATCTGCATTATGATAAGTATCCATAGCGGAAATGTATTTTTTTACCGAATCATCGGTAAATGCGATAAGTTCTTTATCTTCATCGTAAACAGCAGCAGGAGCGGTAAGCTTTCCGTCAAAGTATTTATTTGTCATGGCAACAGAACGATTAACAAGATTACCAACGGTGTTTGCAAGGTCGGTATTAAACTTCGTTATAAAACTTTCGTAGGTTATTGTACCGTCCTGTGTAAAAGGCATTTCACATAAAAGATAATAACGTACTGCATCTGAAGAGAACTTTTTTGCAAGATAATCGGCATAAATCACATTGCCTTTCGATTTAGACATCTTATCTTCGCCCACAAGCACCCAAGGATGGCCTAAAACTTGCTTGGGCAACGGAAGACCTAAAGCCATAAGTATAATAGGCCAGTAGATAGTATGGAAGCGGACAATATCTTTTCCGATTACATGTAAATCAGCAGGCCAGAGTTTGTTGAATTGTTCATTATTTTCGAGACAGTCAAAACCGACACCTGTGATATAGTTTGAAAGTGCATCAATCCAAACATAAACAACATGACCTTCATCAAAATCAACAGGAATACCCCATTTAAAAGTAGAGCGTGAAACGCAAAGGTCGGCGAGTCCCGGCTTAATGAAATTATTTATCATTTCATTTCTTCGTGAGACTGGCTGAATAAAATCGGGATTTTCCTCAAAGTGTTTTTCGAGTCTTTCCTGATATTTGCTCAATTTTAAGAAATAAGCTTCTTCCTTTGCATCAATTACTTCTCTGCCGCAATCGGGACATTTACCGTCAACAAGCTGTGAAGATGTAAAAAATGATTCACAGGGAACACAGTATTTACCGTTGTAGGTTCCTTTATAGATATCACCCTGTTCATAGAGCTTTTTGAATATTCTTTGAATTGTTTTTTCGTGATAGTCGTCAGTTGTGCGGATAAATTTATCATAGCTTGTATTAAGACTATCCCAAACTCCCCTTATTTCTCCTGAAATTTTATCAACATACTCTTTGGGTGTTATTCCGGCAGCATTTGCATATTCTTCGATTTTTTGACCGTGCTCATCCGAACCGGTCATAAAAAACACATCATATCCGCACATTCTTTTGTATCTTGCAATCATATCTGCAAGAACGATATCATATGCGTTACCAATGTGTGGCTTACGGGATGTGTAAGCAATAGCGGTTGTAATATAAAATTTCTTTTTTTCAGTCATTTTTATGCCTCCGAAATTATGGTTTTTTGATTAAATATACTGCTATTGAAAATAAAGTTATGCAAAGCTCTGAAATCAGCAATGTTAATGCTGACGGTAACGAAGTATGTTGAGAGAATGTAAGGTAAACAAAGCCAAGTGTAAGAAAGACAAAGCTTAAAGCATAAACAAACGATAACAGCGAATTTGATTTTTTAATAGCTGAAGCAGCATTAAGAATTTTCACTATTGATAAATTGCTTTTTGAAAAAACGGCGGTAGCTGAAACAGATTCAATTGGTTGGGTTGAATTTTCATACATTTTAAGACCGGCGTTGCTTATAATTTTTATTG
>JAZLFV010000235.1:0-9198 GCA_045615965.1 Acutalibacteraceae bacterium | reverse complement strand
GCAATTCGGAGCTGTGCGTTTTTCAGTGCGTAGCTTCGGCTGCGCACTTTTTTAATTTCGGAGGATAGTAAATATGGAATGTTCGAACTTTTTTTGCATTTATCAAAAAGATGATAAATGTATGCTGGATGAAATTTCACTAGATATATGCGGCAGATGCCAAGAATGTATATATCCAAATATTCCAACCTACATATTGGAGGCAGAAAAGGAAGCATTAAGAAAAAAATTTGATACTGAAATTTAAAATCAACACGCAGCGAAGCAAATATTTTACAGCAACGCTATTTCACTCGTTCCGAAAGGAACGAATTTCATTGAAAAAAGCACTAACCGGATTTGCTTTTATCAAGTTGCAGAGCATCATTAAAAGGTTGTTCGTCCCATTTGTCCATATATTGCTTCAATGGCTTAGAATCGCAAAGCGAATCGTTACATTCGTCAATCAATAAATCGTAGTGTATATTTACATCAACTTTCATTTACTGTTTCCCTTTGCGGTATTGATGGAAGCAATAAGAATCCGCCGAATCGTTCCAGAGTGATTGGAAATTTCTTTTGCAGTATCAATATCAATAATTTCTGCTTTTTGGAATAATTCAATCCAATATTCCGTTTCATAACATTCTTTCAAAGCAATTTGAAGTTTTGTGATAAAATCCGGCTTGCCGTGAGCATAATTCGCTTCACGAATATTCGCACCAATACTTGTAGCAGAGCGTTCAAGCTGGTTAACTATGGAATAGTGTCCCTTAATATTTTCGCAGATTTTCAGTACTCTAACAGCAAAATCAATAGATTCATCAACAAGCTTATTTTCTTTCATAATACCACCTCTTCATTTATTATAATATATTTAATGAAATATTGCCATATGGCAATATGAAATAATCCTTTTGGATTATGAAATATTCGGCTAGCGCCGAATGTGAAATAAAATTCGTTCTTTAATATGCCAACGGCATATTTCATATTTGCGAAGCAAATATTTTACAGCAACGCTATTTCACTCGTTCCGAAAGGAACGAATTTCATTGAAAAAAGCACCGCCTATGCGGTGCTTTTTTCTGGAGCTGCTAACCGGAATTGAACCGGTGACCTCATCCTTACCAAGGATGTGCTCTACCATCTGAGCCATAGCAGCAAATATTAAATTTTTACCTAGCCAAACCATTATAGTATATTAAAAACTCAATGTCAAGAATTTTTTGTATTTTCATCAAATTTCGCAAAGACGGGTTTAAAAGAGAAATCGGAGACGGTTTCCCGTCTCCGAAATACCGTATGTAGCTTTAAATCAGCACTTCTGAGCAAGCTCGAAAATCTTTGCGGGAAGCTCGGCTTCATCGCAGGAAAGTGTAAACACGAAATCTACATCCTCAATCTTTGCTACACGCTCAAAGAAAGTAACAAGCTCATCATAATTCTTGCCGCCGATTCTGAGTGTTGCATCGCCGAAAATATGTGTTACATCGTTGTTTCCTGCCTTAATGCCTGCAAGCATACCGAAATATTCGCCATAGCCCGAAATATCAAAATCACAAGAATCAATCAAGCGTGCCTTATGTGTAACAGAAAAGGTGAGAACATCGCCCTTTTCAATGCAAACAACATTTCCGAGACTTTCGTTTGCTGCTGCATTTACCATTTCTACTAATTTTTTGGTTTTGCCCGAACCTTTTTTGCCGATAATGAGTTTAATCATAATTTTTGCTCCTTTATATTTAATACCGCTTAAAGCGGAAATTTCAAATTTTATCTTCCGAGTCTTGCTTCAAGCGCCGCTTTTGCATCCTCGTAACCCGGTTTGCCCAAAAGCGCAAACATATTCTTTTTATAGCTTTCAACGCCCGGTTGGTCAAATGGGTTAACACCTAACATATAACCAGAAATTGCACAGGCTTTTTCAAAGAAGTAAATAAGTCGACCCAAGTTTTCCTCATCTGCCTTATCAACTTCAATAACAAAATTAGGTACTCCGCCGTCTGTATGTGCAAGAACCGTTCCCTCAAATGCCTTTTCGTTTACAAAAGACATCGGTTTGCCTGCAAGGAAGTTAAGACCGTCACCGTTTGAAGCTTCGCTTTCGATAATAACATCGGCGCCGTTATCCTTTATGTTTACAACAGTTTCAAACATAATTCGGCTGCCGTCCTGAACAAACTGACCCATAGAATGAAGGTCGGTAGAAAAGGTAACGCTTGCAGGGAAAAGGCCTTTATTATCCTTGCCCTCGCTCTCGCCGAAAAGCTGTTTAAACCATTCGGACATCATGGTAAATCTCGGCTCATAGCATACCAAAAGCTCAATGGATTTGCCCTTTCTGTAAAGAGCATTTCTGAGCGCCGCATACTGATAGCACGGGTTGTTTTCGAGGTCTTTAACAGAATAATCTTTTCTTGCATCTGCCGCACCCTTCATAAGCTTATCAATATCTGCGCCTGCGGCGGCAATCGGTAAAAGACCTACTGCGGTAAGAACCGAAAATCTTCCGCCCACATCATCGGGAATAACAAAGCATTCGTAACCCTTTTCGTCTGCCAACTGTTTAAGAGTTCCTCTTGCCTTATCTGTTGTGCAGTAAATACGCTTTGCGGCTTCTTCCTCGCCGTAACGCTCCTCAAGCAATTTTCTGAATACTCTGAAAGCTACTGCCGGTTCGGTTGTTGTTCCCGATTTTGAAATAATATTAACCGAAACACGTTTACCCTCACAAAGCTTTAAAAGGTCGGCTAAATTTGCGCCGCTTATGCTGTTGCCGGCAAAGTAAATTTCCGGCGCATCGCCACGAAGCGAGTTATAATACTGACCTTTTAAAAATTCTATAGCGGCACGTGCGCCCAAATAAGAGCCGCCTATACCTATAACTATAAGTATATCGGTATCTTTTCTTATTTTGCCTGCGGCAGCTTTGATTCTTTCAAATTCTGCCTTATCATAATTTACCGGAAGGTCTACCCATCCGAGAAAATCGTTTCCGAGCCCTGATTTGTTTTCAATAAGCCCGTGCGCCGCAGCGACCTGCGGTTTTAAACCTGCAAGGTCGTTAGGTCTTAAAAAATCTGATGCATAGTTGCTGTTAAAAGATAATCCCATTTATTTTGCCTCCAAAAAGCAAGAAATTTTGCTTTCTTTTTTTCACATTTTTATTTTACTATATTTTGGCTTCCATTTCAAGTCAAAAACCGCATATTTACAAAAACTTTACTTATATACTTACAAGTCCTTTAAAAATATAGCCCAATACCGTTAAATACTTTATTTTTTCAACTGCGTTTTGAGCCTTAATATCTATGCTTCCTATTTGCTCTTTATCCACATAAACCTCTATACAACCAACTGTTTTTCCTTTTTTCACAGGGGCATTCAAGCTTTTCTTTATAACAACTTTTTTCTCTGTTTTATCGTAATCGCTTTTCTTTATTAATGCTTTTACATCGCCGCAAGGCTTACAAATAACCGATTTTTCCGTGCCGTTTTTTACCGACACGGTAAATTCTTGTTGTTTTGCATCGGGTTTTATCTTTATGTATTCATAATTTGCAAATCCGTAATCAAGCAGGCTTCTTGCCGCCGAAAAGCGGACTTTAGAGCTATCAGCACCCATTATTACGGCAACAAGCTCCGTATTGCCCCTTTTTGCGCTCGCCGACAGGCAACACCCTGCCGCCGAGGTGGTTCCGGTTTTAAGACCTGTTGTGCCATCATAAAACCTTACAAGCTTATTTGTGTTTACAAGCTCGCTCTCGCCGTTTCTTAATGTATCTGTCCAAACCGTAGAATATTTTTTTATAAGCGGATACTTTATAAGCTCGCATGACATAACGGCAACATCATATGCCGAAGAAAAATGCTCTTCGGCATCAAGTCCCGTACAATTAACAAAGTTTGTATTCTCCATGCCGAGTTCTTTTGCCTTTTTATTCATAAGTGAAACAAACGCCTGCTCGCTTCCTGCAATTTTTTCGGCAAGTGCTACGGTTGCATCATTTGCCGAGCCGATAACAACGGCTTTTAAAAGGTCGTCAACCGTCATACTTTCGCCCTCTTTAAGCCATATTTGCGAACCGCCCATGCCTGCCGCATAATCGCTTGCAGTAACAACCTCGTTTACCGTAAGGCTCTTATTTTCAATTGCCTCCATAATAAGAAGCAAAGACATTATTTTGGTTATAGATGCCGGCGCAACCGTATCCGATGAATTTTTTTCAAACAGCACCTGCCCCGTATACGGCTCGATAAGCACGGCACTTTTGGCATTTATTTCAAAATTTGTATTGGAAACATCAACACTTAAACACTCTATGGGCTCATCAAGGTCGTCTGCATCTCCTTCGCTTGAAACGGTTTTGCCCAAAGCGGTAATATTAAACATTAGACAAAAAGCCAAAAAAATCGGCAGAAATTTTTTAGTTTTCATAAAGATACCCCCTAAAGCTAAAAATATGCGGACCTTCAAAATAAAATTCACAAAATAAAGGAAATCGCAAAAGAGAGCATCGCCAGCAAAACGGTTTTTTGTGTTGCTTTTTTTATACCCGCACGGTTTACAAGTATATTTACCGTTTTAATGCACACAGCCGATTTTACAAGAGCCGAAAAGAAAAATATAAAATAGGCAAAGCCATCCATACGGGTGAAAAGCTCACCGACATTCACAACGCTTATGCTCATCGGATAGGAATATTCTATATCAGATGCCAGCGAAAGCGAAAAAGTTAAAACCGCACTTAAAAAGCAAACACCTATCAGAATTCCGCCTATGACAAGCCCTATAATATCTCCCTTTGGACAAGAATCGTTAAATATTAACCTTGAAAAAATTGCAAATGCAAGCGAAAAAACAAAAACCCTTATAAAATAAAGCCAAAATCTTTTTAATATATCGCCGGAGCTTCCGCAAAAAAGGGTTTTAAGCTCGGTCGTTTTAAAATTTTCAAACGAAATAAGCAACAAAAAAATAACGCTTATGGTAACAAAAGCAAAAGCAAGCAGGGAAAGCTTTAAAAGCGTTTCTTCAGACCTTGTTGCAACATAAACACATACGGCCGCAAAGGCTATAAGTATTAAAATCCTAAGGCCCTTCATTAATACTTCGTCTGCAATATAATCCGTAAAATTTTTTGCGGTTACTGTGTTCACCGTAAGGCTTGCCGCAATAAGCAAAGGTATCGCCGCTTTAAATAACAGCTTTTCTTTTGATAAAGAAAAAATTTTTCCGAGCAGAAAATACCAAACTATATAAAGCGAGGAAGAAACCAGCCAAGCAGTTATAAGCGCCGTAAATTCTCCGCTTTTTGCATTTTTATAAGGCACATAAAGCGCCACGCTGCCGAACACAAAAAGTGCACATATACATATTTTATTAAACGAATAGCTTTTCGTTTTAAATTCCCTCTCTTTCCCGGATTTTCACATTTGTACCTTTAAATCCTAATTTTTCCCCTTTTTCCCTTAAAAGCGTTTCTGCCCTTTTTTCAAATTCCGAGCAAAACTTTTTGCTTGCTTTTTTTATACATAAATCAATCTCGTAACATTCTTTTTCTTTAAAATACTTCGTGTGCGAAAAGGCCATATCGGCATATTCTTTTCCTATATAAATTTTTCCGCCGTCATTTAAATTTGACAAAAACGAATAAATAAGACTTTCCTCATTATCAAGCCTTGTCTTTTCCGATATCCCGCCGAAAACTGCCTGACCGGATATAATTATCTTTCCGCCACTTAAATCGAGTATAGGGAAACTGTAATTTTTGCCGGCTTTATAATTGCTATAGATTTCATAAAACCGATTTTCATAATCTATACCTGTCTCTGCATTTGTTTCGTTTAAATTACCCGATATATCAAATCCTCTTGCAACGGCTACCGATTCGGAATTTTTCAAAAGTTCTCCCGGATTTTCGCATATAAACATATCAACGGCAAAGTTAATCTCCTTTACTTTTCTGCCGTATTCAAGGATTTCACCGAGTTGTTTTTCGGTCAGCTTCTGACCTAAAATAACGGCGGTACAATGCTCAAAAACAAGGTGTTTTGAAATGCTGCTGTTTAATGAAAATACCGCTTCGGTAGGCGTTTTGCCGCTTCCCTCCAAAATTTCGGCAACCGGTTCGCTGCTTCGTTCGGTTCCCCCTGCAGTTACTACCTCAACAAAAACATTGATTTGGTCGCTGCCGTCAAACCCAAGAGCCGTTACCATATATCCGTTATCCGGCTCTTTATAGTCGTTGCATCCGCAAAGCGCAACAATAAGAAAGGTGCAAAGAATTACCGATAAAATACTTTTTTTCATATTATTTACCGCTTCTCACTTTATTTCGGTTAAAATCGGGGCGCAACTTCATTTTACTCCAGGGCGCACGGATGACTGTATCCTTTATGCGTTGAAACCCGACTCCTTTTAATGTTGAGGTGTAATCCACGCCTATGGATTTAAGGTTTAAAACATAAACCGTAAATACCGTTAAGGTCAAAAGATACCCGTAAAGTCCCATAACTGCTGCCGAAATTGCAAAAATAAGTCTTAAATAGAAAACCGCACCCTTAAGCCTTGAAATCATAAGACCGGAAACACCTGCAAGTGCCACGGCTATGAGCATGGGCGCACTTACAATCCTCGCCTCAACCGCCGTCTGCCCGACCACAAGACCGCCGACAATACTCAGCGCCGAGCCTAACCCTTGAGGTGTGCGAAGTCCTGTTTCTTTCAGTATTTCAAAGACAATAATAAGCGCAATGCACTCCGTAACCGAAGAAAACGGCACTCCGCTTCTGAGCTCCGAAACGGTGAGCATAAACGGGGTAGGCAAAAGCTGACTGTGAAATGTTGTCAGCGCAATAAAAAGCGCCGGAATACTCACACTTAAAAAGAAACTCAGATACCTAAGCGCCCTGCCTACGCTGGCAACCCAAAAATTAAGATAATAATCCTCGTCAGACTGAAAATTTTCACAAAACAGATACGGCACGGTAAGCACAACGGGAGTTCCGTCTGTAACAACGGCGATTCTGCCCTCTAAAAGCCTTGCGGCAACGATATCCGGTCGCTCGGTAGTGCCGGTGGTTTTAAAGAGCGAATATCTGCCGTCACGGATAAATTCGGCTATATAATTGCTGTCGAGAATGCCGTCTATATCTATTTTTTCCATCCGTCTTTTAAGCTCTTCAAGACATTTTTTATCTGTAAGCGAATCAAGATAGCAAAAATAAACCGCAGTTTTGCTCCGTCTGCCCAGCTTTGTAGACTCAATACATAAATCAGGAGTTTGAAGCTTGCGCCTAATCATTGCAAGGCTTAAAATAGCCGCTTCGTCAAAGCCCTCCCGTGGACCCTGCAGCACTCTTTCGTCACTCGGTTCATCAATTCCCCTTGTACGCCAACCCTTTGTGTCAACCGTGAGCGCCTCGGCGGAGTTTTCCACCAAAACCGCAGTATCACCGTTGAGAATGGCTGTAAGAATATCCGAAACCTTTTCGGTTTTGCTTATTTCGGAAGAATACAAAACATTACTTAAAACATAGCTTATTCCGGCGTTTTCGGGGACATTTGCCGCCGTTATGCAAGACCGCACAAGCGAATCCTCTATGCTTGAAGACTCAATCATACCGTCAAAAAACAGGAAAGCAATTTTTACATTGCTGTCGCCCAAATTCACCGTACGAATACGCAGCATCTCGTCCTTTTTAAAAATATCTTTAAAAAGGGAGATGTTATCTTGAAAATTATTGCTTAAAATAAGACCTTCGAAATTATTCACACTTTTCACCGATTGTATTTTTCCCAAAATATACGAAAATATAAAAAATCCGGTGCCATTCAGACACCGGAAATAATAATTATTAATTTTTTTCAGTTTTTATTTGCTCTATATCCGCCTCTGTATGCGGTTTTGGAGAAGAAAAAGCGATTTGCGTTTCGGTATGACCGAATTTATTAATTTCGCCGATAAAAGTATCAAGCGCCTCTGTGGATTCAAATGCGACCTTCAAAAGCTGTGAATATCTGCCCGTAACGCAACAGCACTCAAGCACATTCGGGTGGGAGCAGACAAACGGATAGAAAGTCGGCTTCTGCTCGGGGTTAAGCTCGACCTTGATAAACGCCGTTATCGGGAGCCCGACCTTTTTATGGTCGATTTTTGCCGAATAGCCGACAATAATACCGTCACGCTCTAACTTTTCTATTCTTGCGGCGGTTGCCGGCGAGGACAAAAACACCTTTGCCGCTAAATTTTTAAGCGGTATTCTTGCGTTTTCCTGTAAAGCGGTTAATATTTTTAAGTCAATAGTGTCCAACTGCCACACCCCTGCACACATTATGCTAATATTATAACTATTTGTAAAAATTCTGTCAAGGAAAGATTGTTTTAAGTCCAAAAATCCGCTTCGTTATTCGGAAGCGGATTTTTTAAATATAAACCTTTTAACTTTTCCGAGCGCCGGACGGATATGGCAATGCCACAGCCGCCTAAATGGGTAGCTGTTTAAAATCAAAAAAGTATAGAGCCTGTATCCTTTGCTTTTGGAAACATCACAATATTTTCCCTTGCGAAAAAACGATACCATTATCCCCACGATTTCGTCCTTGTACCTGCGCTCGTCAAAATAATTGTTATCGCCCCTGATAAGCAGAGTTTCACCCTCGTCTTTAATAACACGGTGCAAAACAAGAAACGTACCGGTATCATCAGGGTAAAGGATAACATCGCCACGTTTAAGCGGAGCAGTTATTGTGCGGATATTTATTATATCTCTGTGCTCACGAAAAAGCGGCTCCATACTGCGGCCTTTGGTTTTAAAGGCAATTTCCTCGGTAAAAAGCAGCGCTTCGGCGGCTCGCTCTAATTCGCTGGGCATTAAGCTATAAGACCTGCGCTTTCAAGCTTGCCTACAAACTCGCTTACACATTCTTTTACCGATTCGGGTGACTCTTCCGGAAACTCCTTGCTCATAGCATCAACAAGCTCGTCCATAGAGATATCATTTTTAAGCTTTTCAAAAATGGACGCACCGGTATTATCCATTTTAAGGAAACCGTTAAACTGCTCAAGCCCCTCGCCTACAGCAACAGCCACCTTTTGGTCTGCAATTTCGTTTACAACAAAATCAAATTTAAGCTTCATTTTTAAAACTCCTTAAATTTTTTCCCACACGGTTTATTTTAACCCATATTCACAAAAAAAGCAAGTGTTTTAT
>JAZLFV010000234.1:0-2070 GCA_045615965.1 Acutalibacteraceae bacterium | reverse complement strand
AAGGTCGGTCAGCAGTACGGTTTCTTCGGTAATGTCAATATCACTTCCGGTATGTTCTTTGATAATTTCTTTTAGTTTTTCAAGCATTTTTCTTCCTCCGCATAATTTCTTTTTATCTTTTTTGTAGCTGTTTTCGGAAATTCGCTGTTTCTGAACCTTGTTACCGCTATTTGTTTAAATGGCGGCAACTGTCGGTTAAGGGCGGCGATTTTTTCTTTTATAATGCTTTCTGTCTCGGGAACATCAGTGAATATTTCGGCAACGATACAGTCTTTTTCGCCATATACCAAAACTTCCTTGACTTCCGGGAAATCGGAAATTTTTGTTTCCAATTCTTCGGGTGCAACATTTTTTCCGTTTGAAAGTATAATCAGGTTTTTCTTTCTGCCGATTATATACAACAGTCCGTCATTATCTATGTAGCCGAGATCGCCGGTTTTGAACCATTCTCCGTCAAAAGTTTCTTTTGTTGCTTGTTCGTCTTTGTAATACCCTATGAAAAGCGTTTCGCCTTTAAGCTCTATTTCACCGTCAACAATCCGACACTGCGTTCCCGGATGCACACAACCAACACTGCCGGGTGCGTAGTGTTTATTACGCATTGTCGCAACAATGGGCGAGCACTCGGTTATTCCGTATCCGTTGGTTAATTTAATACCGAAATCACGAAAACCTTTGATATATTTTTCATCAATAGCAGAGCCACCGGAAATCAGCATTTCGAGGTTGCCACCAAAAGAATCATAAATTTCTTTGAACAGTTTTCGTCTGATATCAATCCCGATTTTAAGCAGTACATTGCTGAATTTTATGGCTATTTTCAGCTTCTTTTCTTTGCCGGATTTTCGTGCATTGTCCCAAATGCTGTTATATATTGCACTAATCAGCATTGGTACAACCGAAACATGCCGTGGCTTTGCGTATTTGATATCTGCCATAACCCGTTTAAGACTGCCGATAACATATACACCGTGCCCTAAAATCATTTGGTCAAGCACGCAAGACATAAAACCGAAGGTGTGATAAAGCGGCAGTATGGAAACCGTTCCTTCGGGTGCATAGAGATTTTGTGCACTGCGAATGGCATCCCGAATCAGAGAACGGTGGTTTAGCATTACACCTTTCGGTTCTGCCGTTGTGCCGGATGTAAATACAATCGCACACATTTTTTCTCTGTCGATTTCACGGGTAAGATAACCTGTGTTTCCGTTTTCAATTTGGGCATTACCAACCGACAGATACTCCGCAAAATCTTTCATATTCAGCGTTTTAACATCGCATTTTTCCGCTTCTTCGCTGTAACTGTCCGAATGAATCAGCAAGGATACATCTGCTTTTTTAAGCAGTTTGTCAATGGTTTCGGCATCCAGTTCCTTATCAATGGGAACAACTACATTTCCGCCGTTTACAATGGCAAAATACGATATAATCCATTCGTAACTGTTTTCGCCTAAAATGGCAATATGGGCATTATTGAGATTTATGGTATCAAAATATGTACCGAGTGCGTTTACATCATTCAGGACATCAATAAAACTTTTATGTATTTCTTCGCCTTTTTTCTTGTACCAAAATGCCGTTTTATCTTTGTAGGTTGAATCACAGAAGTTAAGCAAATCTTTCAGGTCGTTCGGCTCCGGAACGGAGTAATAAGGATACTTTTTATTTCTCACTTGCCGTTCCTCCAAAATACCCGATACGCTTAAAATACTCCACATATTTTCTCAAATATTCAAGATCAATGTCTTTCCATTCAAATCCGAGATTTTTAAGATACATGACCGTGAAATCATTTTCAATGCGGATATTACTATCGTAATTCAGCGTATCGTTTTCATCCATATCATTGATAAAGGTTTCAAAGATATGCTCCATACCCGTTTGCTTGGCGGTTGCACGCAAAGCATCGGTAAAGGTACCACCATCAACGGTATTCAACTTGAATCCCAATTTATTAAAATATTCAAGCAGTTTGCTGAAATAAACCACTTTAATACTGTTGATGTGGAACACCGTCTGCTTGGTGCTGAAATGACGGGCTATGGTCATTACGGCATTGGCGGCTTCGTC
>JAZLFV010000233.1:0-2534 GCA_045615965.1 Acutalibacteraceae bacterium | reverse complement strand
TAAGAGCTGTGCCGTCAAGCGTTGCGGTAACTCCTGTCAGAATCGGGTTGAAGGTGTCATTTACAATAGCATTATCGGTTACTGTAACCGGTGTGTTTCCGTAATTTTCAATAAGGAAGTTATAATTTACGGTGCTGCCCGGCGTAACAACATTGGGATTAATTGTTTTATTGATTCTGATATCAGGGCTTTGTATCGGTGTAACCGTTTCCCTTGCGGTGACTGGTGCCGTAAGACCTGCACCTGTTGCAGATACGGTATTTGCGATATTATCCGTTGTACCGAATGGCGCAAATTCGGTAAGATTTGCTTCATAAGTTACGGTGGCAACTCCGTTTGCAGGTACGGTTATTCCCGTGATTGTAAGCGGAGGACCGGCCGTAACTGCAGGAGCGGCACCCAAAACTCCGTTAGAAAAATATTTTACAGAGTCAGCCCTATAAGCAAGAGGATAAACCGTTGTCGCATTGAACGGATAACCGCCTAAGTTGTCTGTAAGTGTAATATTCGTGAGGTCGGTATTACCGGAATTAATGAGATTAACAACATACGTTACATCGTCACCGTTTCTGTATACATCGGAAACGGCAGTTTTGTTTATAGTTAATGTCTCAACAAGCTCGCCCGTTGCGATATTTGATGCAACCGATAAACCGTTGTAAGAAAGCGTTGCCTGATTGGTAAATGTTGGCATAATAATTTCCTTTCTGTTTTATTTGCAGCGTACTGCATTACATAATATGAAAAAAATTTTTAACTGTTCTAAATCGGACAAACATTTCATATGTTTAAAACGGGAAGTGAAAAAATGAATGATACAAAACCTTTTGATACGGCGCTGTATGCTGTGCCGCCAAGACTCAGAAAAATTCTTGAAAATCTACCGGATTTTATAAAATCGGAAGTTCAGGAAATAAGAATCAGAAGCGGTATGCCGTTTGCACTTACAATGAGCGGTAAACCTGTTTTTGTGCTTAAAGATGGCAATGTTTCCAAAAATTCGAAATTCTCCGCCATCTGCGATAGTACAGACACAAAAGAATGCCTTATGCTTCTGACAAATCACTCGGTTTATGCTCACACAAACGAAATAAGTGAGGGCTTTATCCGTATGCGTTGCGGTCACAGAGCAGGAATTTGCGGTACATTTTCCGAAAACGGAATGATTTACGATATTTCGGGAATAAATATAAGAATTGCTCGGCAGGTTATCGGTGTTTCGGATGAAATTTGCGATAAAATTTACGGCGGTCTTTTGATACTCGGAAGCCCCGGCAGCGGAAAAACAACTATGCTGCGTGATTTAATAAGGCAAAAATCCATACTTGGTAAAAAAATTTCGGTTATTGATTCAAGGGGAGAAATCTCTGCTTCAAGTTACGGAATAAATCAGTATAATTTGGGCGATAACACAGATGTTTACATAATTTCAGATAAGGCGCACGGTATAGAAATGTCGCTACGTACGCTTTATCCCGATATTATCGCTTTTGACGAGATAGGAAATATGCGTGAATTTAATGCCGTGAATGAATGTTTCAATTCCGGCATAGATATTTTTACAACGGCACATATAGGAAACTTAACTGACATAAAAAACCGTAAAGTTGTTAAATCACTTTTGCTTTCAAATGCGATAGAAACAGTAATAATGATGCCACGGATTATAGGCGGCGAGATAAAAACATACAATGTTGGAGAAATATTAAATGATTATAATTTTTAAGGTCTTAGGCTTTGCGGTTATTATGCTTTCTGCCTGGGGGTTTAGTGTGTTAAAGTCACTTGAATTAAAGGTTAAACGGGATGCAATGTTCAGCTTTTGCGTAAAATCAGATGAATTGGCAGATAAAATCCGAATGGGGGCAGGTGAGATAATTCCGCTGATAAGAGAAGTTTTTGAAAAGTCTTCTCTTATAAATGTTGATTCTTTCAAGGTTACCGCAAAAGAAAAGTATTTTGGAATAAACGATAAACAAAAAATAGACGAGCTATTTGAAGGAATGGGCAACGGAGACAGATTTTCCGAGTATGAGAGAATAAAAATGTATAAAGAAATGTTAATAAAGAGCTATAACGAATTAAATGAAGAATACAAAGCAAAATCAAAGGTATGGCAAACGGTTGGGATCAGCGCAGGAATAACAGTTGCTTTGATTATTCTTTAGGAGCATAAAAATGGATGTAGACTTTATATTTAAAATTGCCGCTATAGGCATAATTGTTACGGTACTTAACCTTCTGCTTGTGCGCTTCGGCAGGGAGGAGCAGGCAATGCTTACAACTCTGGCAGGTCTTGTTGTAGTGCTTTTAATGATTGTTTCCGCCATAGCTGATTTGTTTTCGCAGATTAAGAGCTTGTTTGGGCTATGAGTGATACATTTTTAAAATGTGAGGCTGTAATTTTTATCGGAGCGGTACTTGTTCTTATATTGAAGCATAAATCCTCGGAAATCAGTTTCCTTTTATCGGTTGGCGTTTCGGCAGTTGTTATTGCTTTAACAGTTACGGCGGTTTTCCCTTATGTTAAAGAG
>JAZLFV010000232.1:0-2360 GCA_045615965.1 Acutalibacteraceae bacterium | reverse complement strand
CTGATATGAAAATGTCAAGCAATATTTTGAATATTCACAGTATTTATCAAATAAAGTATCAAAAATGCTTGATAAAATTTATCGGGTAAGGTATAATATCTTTTAATTTATTTGATATATAATTCTGTCGGCGGTGATTTTATGATTAAAAAGTATTTAAATAGGATTTTTATTGACGGTCTTTCGGGAATGGCTTTAGGGCTTTTCTCAACCCTCATAATAGGCACTATTATCTGCCAAATCGGTCTTATATTTAAGGGCATTGTTTTAGGGCAATACATAACCCAAATAGGAAATGTTGCAAAATCGCTTACGGGTGCGGGAATCGGTGTAGGGGTTGCAGTAAAGCTTAAATCTTCTCCCCTTACAGCAGTTTGCGCCGGTGTATGCGGAATGATTGGTGCTTTTCCCGATATGGCAATAGAAAACTTTGCAGTCGGAAAACCGGGCGAGCCGCTCGGCGCCTTTATTGCCGCATATGTTGCTGTTGAGGTAGGGCATATAATCGCCGGTAAAACCCAGCTTGATATTATTATAACTCCGCTTTGCTGTATTGCCGTAGGCGCCGCCGCCGGATATTTCGTTGGCCCTTATATTTCTTTTGCCACCAATTGGATTGGCGAGCTTGTGAATGTAAATGTTGAAAAAAGTCCGATTTTAGGCGGTATGATTGTTTCGGTTATTATGGGTATGCTGCTTACACTTCCGATTTCCTCCGCCGCAATCGGATATGCAATGAACATAGGAGGTCTTGCCGCAGGCGCCGCAACGGTAGGCTGTTGCTGTAATATGGTCGGCTTTGCGGTGACAAGCTACCGTGAAAACAAGGTGGGCGGTTTGCTCTCGCAGGGTCTCGGAACATCAATGCTTCAGGTTCCTAATATTATTAAAAATCCGCTTATCTGGCTGCCGTCTATCCTTTCGAGCGCAATTTTAGGCCCTGTTTCCTCGGCGCTTCTTAAAATGCAGAGCAATCCCATAGGCTCGGGTATGGGCTCGGCAGGTCTTGTCGGGCAATTTATGGCATTTGATACAATGAGAAGTGCAGGAACTTCAGTAACAGTAACGGTTATTGAAATTATCGTTATGCATTTCGTTTTACCGGCGCTTTTATCGCTTGCGATTGCCGAGGGAATGCGAAAGCTCGGCTTTATAAAGAAAAACGATATGAAGCTTGATAGTCCGAAAAATGCGTAAATCAGAGCTTACATTAAAAGCGGTTGAGGCGCTTAAAGAGCTTTATCCCGATGCGGTATGCTCGCTTAAATACAAAAACGCCTTTGAGCTTCTTATTGCTACACGACTTTCGGCTCAATGCACCGATGCACGTGTGAATATTGTAACCCCTGCTCTTTTTCGAAAATTTCCGGATGCAAATTCTATGGGAAATGCAGATATTAAAGATGTGGAAAATCTTATTAAAACCTGCGGTCTTTATAAAACGAAAGCAAAGGATTTGGTGGGTATCGGCAGAATGATAACCGAAGATTTCGGCGGAGAAGTTCCCGATACTATCGAAAATCTCACAAAGCTTCCGGGTGTCGGCAGAAAAACGGCTAATCTTGTATGCGGTGATATCTACGGTATGCCGTCTGTTGTAACAGATACGCATTTTATCCGCCTTTGCAACCGATTGGGGCTTGTGAATACAAAAGAGCCGAAAAAGGTTGAATGCACCATGCGAAAGCTCCTTCCTCCTGAAGAATCCTCCGCTTTCTGCCACAGAACGGTGCTTTTCGGCAGAGATATCTGTACGGCAAGAAAAGCAGACTGCGAAAGATGTCCGCTAAACGGCATCTGCCCGAAAAAAATATAAAAGCACAGCATTAAAACATTTTATTTCAAAAGAGGTCTTTATAAATGGAACAAAAAAGAGTTGCCGCCATACACGATATTTCCTGCTTCGGCAAATGCTCACTCACCGTTGCTCTGCCCGTTATTTCTGCGGCAGGCATAGAAACAGCCGTGATACCGACCGCTGTTTTATCAACACATACGGGCGGGTTTTCGGGATATACCTTCAGGGATTTAACCGATGATATCCTCCCCGTTGCAAGGCATTGGAAAAAGGAAAACATTTCGGTAGACTGCGTTTATACGGGATATTTAGGCTCAAAAGAGCAGGTTGCAATAGTAATGCAGGCGGCAGATATTATTAAATGTGACGGCGGAGTAACGGTTGTAGACCCCGTTATGGCGGATAACGGCAGGCTTTACGGCGGATTTCCCGAAGATTTCCCAATAGAAATGAAAAAGCTTTGTTCGGTTGCCGATATTATAACTCCCAACATAACCGAGGCTGTCTTTATGCTCGGCAAAGAATACAAGGCAGGACCTTATACAAAAGAATATATTGAAGA
>JAZLFV010000231.1:0-2456 GCA_045615965.1 Acutalibacteraceae bacterium | reverse complement strand
ACGGAGTGATATTACCATATTGCGGTAATCAATAGGGTTACCGAGTGTGTAAATGCAGGAAACCGATGCGACGATTATTACATCTCTGCGCTCGGACAAAGCACAGGTTGCGCTGTGCCGCAGTTTGTCGATTTCGTCATTGATTGCCGAGTCTTTTTCGATATAGGTATCACTGCCCGGCAGATATGCTTCGGGTTGGTAATAATCATAGTATGATACAAAGTATTCAACGGCATTTTCGGGGAAGAATTCACGAAATTCGGAACACAGTTGCGCGGCGAGGGTTTTGTTGTGGGCAAGTACCAATGTCGGGCGGTTGACACGCTCGATAATATTCGCCATTGTAAAGGTTTTGCCCGAGCCGGTAACGCCTAAAAGCACCTGTTCTTTTTCGCCGCCGTTTAGCCCATCGACTAATTTATCAATAGCCTGCGGTTGGTCACCGGTTGGCTTAAAGTTTGAAACAAGCTTGAATTTGTCCAATATTCTTCCCTCCTCCCGTTACGGTATTTATTATTTTTAGTATACCACATTTATCGCTTAAAAGAAAGCATTTATAAAATTTTAGATATTATCAATTTTAAAAATCTCCGTGCCTTTTGCTTTAAGTTCGGGTACGGTTTGGCTTTCTATAAGTTTTTCCATTTGCTCATTTGTTGCAGGATATATATTTAACCGTTTAGTTTTTATAATCATTTTATCTCACCGTAAATTATTATAACTCGTTTTTCAGTCTTGTTCAGCAATCGTTGTGTAAAAATTTGTTCCGTTTCGGTTTTTCTTTCTTCTTACATAAAACGGTGATGTTTTTATAGAAATTGGATTATAAAAATCAAAATTATTCATAAAATCATTCCTTATTAAAAAGCTGATGAGGTGTGATCTTCCGAACTGAGCCGGACATCAGCACCGAAACCAATACGGTAAAAACTATCATAGCAAATCCGGAAATAAAGAGATAAATAATCTTTGTGGGTATTCCCAGCACGAAGATGCCGATCCCACTTAGAGTGGCCGAGAGAAGCTTTTCAGCGCCGGTTCTTGAAATAAGCAAGCCGAGAGCCGCACCGATAATACATGGTGGCATATTGCAGAAAACAGTTTGATAAACGATATCCTTCGATACAAATCCAAGCGACTTCAATATGCCGTGCTCCCTATGCTTATTTGCAAGAAGAACGGAAATCAAAATATAAAGGATAAATGCCGCAATGATAAAACTCAATATGACCACAACGGCGGTTGCGAGAATCAAAATATCTATGTATGATTTGGAAGCCGCTTCGATAGATTTTGCATAATTTGAGCAGCTTATCAGCGGACATTTTTTCGATATTTCGGTATTGAATTCATCAATATCCGTGCCTTTCTTCAAATCAACATAATAGCCGGAAAAAGGCATGGTGTTTATTTTGGAATAGCCGTCATGTGTAATATAACAGTCGATTCCGGAATAGAACGCACCCTGTATCATACCTGTAACGGTAAACTCAATTGTACCGTTTTCAGATTCAAAGGACAGCGTATCCCCCAAATTGATCCCGTATTTATCGGCATAGGCACGGTTTACGGCGATATCACCGTCACTTTTCGGCATATGTCCATTAATACACAACCGGTCTCTTGCGTGAAAATCTTCGTCAATGATATAGGCATAAATCTTTGGCTTGCCTGATGGTGTTATCGGAAAAGCAGAATAGAGATAATACTCTTCTACCGAGCTGTTGCCGTCGAGTTCGGACAAAAGCAGGTCTTCATATTCTCTGCTGACATTTAATACAGAGTCTGTCCTTTGACCGCACACCAAATCAAGTATGGCATTTTGGTCGAGAATGACATTCTGATAAGTAAAAGCGGAAAAGCCGAGCAGGAATGCTATAACCGTCATTGAAACGAACAGGACGATACCGTGCACCCCGTCAGACAGTAAGGATTTAAGAGAAATCGCCGTATTCAGCCCCAAACGAGTCTTATCAAGAGCAAAGAAATTTCGGCTTGCCTTTTGCTTCGTTTTACTGTCACGAATGGCATTCATCGGATAGATCCGTCTGATTTTCAGAACGGAAAAATAGGATGATAAAGCAGCTATCAAGACACATATCAAAATTGACAGTGCGGCCTGACCGAACAAAAAATGAATTTTATACGGTATCCCGACCTGCTTTTCAAGAGCATTGTTCAAAACGGGCATGACCACATACGAGAAAAGTGTGCCGATGAGTGCCATTACAAAAGCAATGGCGGAAAACTCGCCGACAATGGGGAAAATCAATTCCCGGGATTTATAGCCGAGTGCTTTCAGCGCACCGAGATTTCTTATGTTGTTGCGGATATAATTTGAAAGCGTGATGGCGATCGTTGCCAAAATCACGGTGATCATAAGACCAGCCGATACACTGATGATGGCTTCAAAAAGCGTTGCAGTAATGTATCTTGATGTAGACAGTTTTTTATAT
>JAZLFV010000230.1:0-2130 GCA_045615965.1 Acutalibacteraceae bacterium | reverse complement strand
TATTTTACCGTCATTTCGGAGAAACAAGTAATAATATTACGATTTCTCTTAAAATAGATGGAGAATATCCTTTTGGAGATTGTAAAGAGCTTTCGTTATTCAGAATGTGGCAGGATAAAACCGCAAAGGTTCAAAAAGACCGAAACGGTAATGAGTATTGTCCCGAACAGGTTGCCGCAAAGGAATTCAGAGGCAGCTATTTAAAAGATGTTACGGGTGTAATACTTGAACCGTATGAATTTTCACTTTCCGGCGGAATGCATAATTTTGAGATAGAACTGCTTGATGGAAAATTAGAAATTGAAAAAGCGGTAATTGAGGCACCGCAGACCGAAAAGACATATAAAAGTTTAAGAGAACAATACGGCAAGAATGGGTATAAGTGGTATAGCGGAAGTAAATTGATAATTGAAGGCGAGAACGCAAAATATAAAAGTGCAAAAGCCATAATAAGCAAATCGGATAACTCTACAGCCAATATCACGCCGAGCAATGCATATAAAAATGTTCTTAATAATATCGGCGGAGATAACTGGGCATCGCCGGGCAGCAGCATTATATGGAAGGTTAATGTAAAAAAATCAGGAATTTATAAATTGAATTTCAGATATCAGCAAAGGGGAGTTATAAACGGCGTTACCTACCGTGATTTGAGGATAGACGGAAAAATACCTTTTGATAAAGCAAAGGCGATACCGTTTCAATATACAACCGGTTGGTCAAATAAAACCTTTGAAAGCGATAGCGGCGAAGCATACGGTGTTTATCTTGAAAAAGGTGAGCACGAACTTGAACTTGTATGCACATTAGGTCCGGCATCGGATTTGTATAAAAGTCTTGAAGATATTGTTTCAAGCGTCGGTGACAGATATTTGCAAATAATTATGATAACCGGTGAAACTCCTGACCCTAACCGAGATTATGAGCTTTTCAAACAAATACCCGATTTTAATAAATCGTTAAAAGAGGATAAAGAAAAATTGTTAAAGCTCGCCGACTATTCTGAGAAACTAAGCGGAGAAAATGGAAACCAAGCCGCAGCGTCTTTCAGAAATATGGCAAGAGTTTTGAACAATATGATAGAGAATAAGTATGAAGCGCATAAATATGTTGCGGATTATTATACGAATTACAATACTATTTCGGCATGGCTGAGTGATTTAAGGAGTATGCCTTTAAGTATTGATTCAATTGAACTTTGTTCAAAGGATGCAGACACAACAAAAAACAAAAGCGGATTTTTTGAAAATTTATTTTTCATAATAAAAAGATTTTTAATATCTTTCACAAAAGATTACGATGTTAACGATGAAGAAAATTCCGATTTACGGCTTTGGGTTAACTGGGGCAGAGATCAGGCACAGGTTCTTAATTCGTTGATTGAAAACAAATTCACACCAAAAACCGGAATTAAAGTGAAACTTGAGGTTGTGGCAACAAGTGTAATAAACGGCATACTGTCGGGAAATGCACCGGACTTAGTTCTTCATTCAACGAGAAGCACTCCGGTAAATTTGGCAATGCGCGGCGCACTTGTTGATATATCAAAATATGATGATTTTGAAGAAGTAACCAAGAGATTCCAAAGTAACGCAGCGGAACCGTATTATTATAACGGAAAATGCTATGCGTTACCGGATACGCAAACCTTTATGGTAATGTTTTACCGTAAAGATGTGTTGGATAAGCTGGAATTAAAAGTTCCGCAGACATGGGACGATTTTACCGATGCAACCGCAAAAATACTCAGAAACAATATGCAGGTATATATGCCGTATGTGAGGATGAACGGAACAACGGTTGCAGATGCAGGTGTCGGCTCTTTATCTATGTTCCCGACTCTGCTTATCCAGAACAATACAGACATTTACAATAAAGCAAGAAACAAGTGCTGTATTGATTCATCAAAAGCTATATCAATATTCGCAGATTGGACAGAATATTATACAGAGTATAAACTGCTGAAAGAAGCTAATTTTTATAATAGGTTCAGACTAGGCACAATGCCGCTTGGCATTTCAACATACACTCTTTATACGCAGATACTTACAGCAGCCCCCGAAATAGCAGGAAAATGGGGGATAGCGCTTTTGCCCGGAACAAAAAATGCCGACGGAACGGTAAATCATT
>JAZLFV010000229.1:0-2398 GCA_045615965.1 Acutalibacteraceae bacterium | reverse complement strand
TGTTAAAAAGGTTACAGATAAGCTTACTCCGGATGTTGACTTTTAAGGATAGGAGATGTTTTTATGAAAATTTGCAAACTGTTTAGAGCAGTTTTATCTGTTCTTATGTGTGCGGTTATTCTTCTTTCTTTAACTGTATCTGCTTATGCACAGGGCGTTGTTATTAAAGGTGAGCCTGATGGGCAGAGTGAATCAACCGTTATGGATGAGCACTTCTATTCAGGTTCATTAGAGCCTAATTTTGTCAGCGATACTGTTTCAGTTAAAACCGATTCCTACAGTATGCATTTTGAGGGCGCATATCATTACGGCTCGGCTTTGGTTTTGGCGGCATATAAACTTAAAGATTACAATAAGTTTGTTTTTTCGCTTGATATACTTAAAACAAATGATGGATTTTTGTATTTTGGATTTGGTGGCGCAAACGAAAAAACAACAGTATCAAAATATGATTTTAATATATGCTTATCAAGGAATGTTACCGCACTTTATGAAATGGCAGGTATGGATTCTTGGAAATCCTTAGGAAGCTATCCGCTGAATAATGCGATTGTTGCAGGTAAAACCACCGATGTTGCAATAACATTGCAAAGAGTATCGGGTAACGACTTTAAAGCAACATTTGAAATTATTGAAGAGGGTAAACCTGTTGCTTCAACCGATTACGGTACACTTGTAAGAATGGAAAACCCCAACGGTCATTTTTGTATTTGGGGCGGTATGAACGAGAAGTTTGATATTAAAAACTTTAATGTTTATGATAATGCCACACACCTTGCGTTTTCAGATGATTTTTCAAACACCAGTCTTACATACGGCGATGAAGCAGTAGAGAATAGCAAATGGCATATTAACGAATCCCGTTTTACAAGTGATGAGATATTTATTTCCCGTAATGCCGGCCCTGAATTTAAAAATGCAGGGGATACGATAACGGCAAAAAATAAGCTTGAATTAAACAATAAAGTAAGCAAGCCGTATAGTATATCATTTCAAGCTCAGATTTCAAGTCTGAATAAAAACTCCACATTCGGATTGTATTTTGGTGCATCCAAAGCAGCCGAACTTAATAAAGCAGCCGTAATTGGTGTTAGTGCATATGATGATAAATTTGCTGCTGTAAATTTGGTAAAAAACGGCAAGGTAATTGATTACGGTGAAAATCTTGTACCGATTGGAGCACTTAATATTGATGAATCTTTTGTTGATATTGAGGCAACGGTATTCAGCGATTATTCGATGATATTAAATGTTGGCGGAGTTAATTTCCAATTCAGCAATATAAGATATGACGGTTTTTGGGGAATTTGCAATTATTCTTCAGACGGTAAGAGTGCAACTTCCGCAAAGCTTAATGAAGTTAAGCTTGTAAAAAATGTGTATACTTCCTGCAATGCGCCGGATTTATCTAATGATTTTGGCGGTATAAAGCTTGCACAGGACGGCTTCGAAGATTATTACATAAGTGACCGTACATATTATGTCGGTCCCGGTGTTTCACTCAGACCAAAGGGATTTTTTACAACTGAGCCTTCACTTTATTTTGAAAACACAAATTCGTACAGCGCATTTTCTCCTAAGAAAACCTACACCGATTTTATTTTACAATTTGATTTGAAAATGGTATCAGAGGGGCAAAATGGGCAATGGTTCGGAGTTTGCTTCGGTAAAGATTCTTATGCTTCAATTTCTGATAAATCAACAAGCATTAACTTTGAATATTATGCTTGGGGAACTGAACCCTACACCCAGATGACTGCAAATCTGTGCTCGTTTGATGACGGTACAAAAGCCAAAAAAGTTGAAGGATATCATTTTTATAAAGGCCAAGATACTAAGTACAATTTTATGATTGTAGCTAAAAACCGTACGATTTATGTATATTACAAAGAAGACAGCGAAGATATATCAAAGCTTGGCATTTGCCGTGCTGTTATTCCTAATGTAAATACTGCAGGATATGTTTCGATTTTTGGTTTAAACGGTGTTTCATTTGATATATTCAATTACAAGCTTACAAATATTGCACCAGAAGCCACCGAAGATTCAGATATTGCATTAAGAGAGTCATTTAATAAAAACAAGCTTTCCGATAAGCTTGTTACAGAGGGCTCTGCAAAGGTTGAAAAAGGTGCTTTGAAGCTTTCGGGCGGTTCTCTTGCAACAAAAAACAATAGCCGGTATTTCATCGCAAATTTCACACTTTTAAATTTAAATTCTGATTTGGAAGTTGACTTTTCCGATAATAAATCCTTGATTATCCCTAAAGATTTAAAACGGCTAACAGTAAAAGACGGTTCGAAGAAAACCTCATTTGATATTTCTGCATATAATTTATCTGATTTAAAGAATACACAAATACAAATGATTGTTCAGTATGATGCTCTTTCAGTTTCTG
>JAZLFV010000228.1:0-6483 GCA_045615965.1 Acutalibacteraceae bacterium | reverse complement strand
CTTTTACTATCTTATTCTTTCCCACAATCATAATAACCTTTTTAGGTCCGAAAGCGATAGCACTTATACGGTTTGAATTACCGTCAACATTAATAAGCTCGCCGTTTTCGGTTAAAGCATTCGTTGAACAAAAATAGAAATCCGCACCTACTGTTTCTTTAAATACCGATAACTGTTCATCATGTGTTATTCCCGTTTTATTTCTATCGGCAAAATTATAATTCCCGTTTGAAATTAAATCAAAAACCCCTATTTCCTTTGCCGAAACAGAGCCACCGCAGGCAATAGTTGCACCATCAAAAAGCATATCCTTTACAATATTTAAGGCATCGTCTTTTGTTTTTGCAACCCTACATTCAATATTATTTTTTTCTAATGATTTTACAATATTTTCATACATATATGATTACCTCTTTAAATAAATTAACAAAACCGAAATATCAGACGGGCTTACTCCCGAAATTCTGCTTGCCTGTCCTATATTTGCAGGTCTTATTTTATTAAGCTTCTCCTTTGCCTCAAGGCGAAGACCGTAAACATCGTCATAGTTTAAATCATCGGGTATTTTTTTGCTCTCAAGTCTTAAAGCTTCGTTGATTTGCGCTTGTTGCCTTACAATATAGCCCTCATATTTTATCTCGATTTCAACCTTTTCACATATATCATCTGAAAGTTGCGGTCTTTCTTTATCAAACGGGGCTAAACATTCATAAGAAAGCTGAGGTCTTTTAATTAAATCTGCAAGACAAACACCGGTTGAAAGGACGGTTGTTTCACGCTCGGCAAGCATTTTATTAAGTTCCTCGTCAGGTGCTAAATATGTTTCGTTTATACGGCTTATTTCCGCTTCCTTTAACGCTTTCCTGCTTAAATATTCCTTATACTGTTCTTCGTTTATCAATCCCAAATCATAACCTATAGGCATAAGCCTTTCATCGGCATTATCCTGCCGAAGCAGAAGTCTGTATTCGCTTCTTGAGGTCATCATTCTGTATGGGTCGGAACACCCTTTGGTAACCAAGTCATCTATAAGTGTGCCGATATACGATGAAGCACGGGATAAAACAAGCGGAGCTTCTCCCCTTACCTTTTTAGCGGCATTTATTCCTGCAACAAGACCCTGCGCCGCCGCTTCCTCGTAACCCGATGAGCCGTTAAACTGACCTGCGCCGAAAAGACCTTCAAAATCTTTAAATTCAAGCGAAGCCTTTAATGCTGTAGGGTCAACACAGTCATATTCGATAGCATACGCATTTCGCATTATTTTTACATTTTCAAGACCTTTTATTGTGTGATAAAATTTTATCTGCACCTCTTCGGGAAGTGATGATGACATACCCTGAAGATACATTTCCTCGGTGTTTTCTCCGCAAGGCTCAATAAATAACTGATGCCTTTTTTTATCAGCAAAACGGACAATTTTATCTTCAATACTCGGACAATACCGAGGTCCTACTCCCGAAATTACACCGGAATAAAGCGGTGAACGGTGAATATTATCAAGGATTGCTTTTTTTGTTTCATCATTCGTATATGCAATGTGGCATACAACTTTATTTTTTGGATTTTCTTTGGTTGAAAAACTGAAAGGAACGGTTTTTTCATCACCCTCTTGAAGCTCAAGCGATGAAAAATCAATACTGTCTTTTAAAACTCTCGCAGGTGTTCCCGTTTTAAAGCGGCGAAGCGGTATGCCTAATTTTTGGAGTGACTTTGAAAGCTTTGTCGCAGGGAAACAGCCGTCCGGTCCTGCCTCGTAATTCACTTCGCCGACATATATTCTTCCGCCTAAAAAAGTTCCGGTTGCAAAAATAACGGTTTTTGATGTAAAATCCGCACCCAAATTGGTTATAAGATGCCATTCGCCGTTCCGTTTTTCAACAGCTACTATTTCTGCCTGCTTAACATCAAGGTTTTTCTGCTTCTCAACGGTATGCTTCATATATTCGCTGTATCTTCTGCGGTCTATCTGTGCACGCAGAGAATAAACTGCAGGTCCTTTGCCACGGTTCAGCATACGACTTTGAAGAGTGTTGGCATCAGCCGCCTTACCCATTTCGCCGCCTAAGGCATCAAGCTCACGAACAAGATGCCCTTTAGCCGTTCCGCCGATTGAGGGATTACAGGGCATATTCCCCACCCAATCAAGTGTAATCGTAAACATTATTGTTTTAAGCCCAAGCCTTGCACCTGCAAGCGCCGCCTCAATCCCTGCGTGACCTCCGCCGATTACGGCAATATCATAATTTTCCGCTTTGTATTCGGGAACAGACAATTAAAATTCCTTCTTTAAAATTTATTTACCAACGCAAAAACGTTTAAATACTTCATCGGTTACCTCATTTGTAACACGCTTCCCTGTAAGCTCAAGCAATGCCGAAAGGCAGTCATCAATGCAGACACCTACGGCATCTATCGTAATACCCGAAACAAGTGCATTTTCGGCTTCGCATATACTGTCAAACGCACGCTTTGCACAGCTTCTCTGCCTTTCACTTATAAGCACGGCTTCGTCTCCGTCAAGACTCTGAGCATTAACCGCCTCTTTTATTGCGCTAAAAAGCTCATCTGTACCGCTTTTATCCTTGGCGGAAACAGTAACAGTATTTTTGTTTTCAAAAACACTTGTATCCGCAACCGACTTTAAATCGCATTTATTAAGCACAATTATCGCATTGCTGTTTAACCTTTTTATAATCTCTTTATCATCGTTATCAAGCGGATTTGATAAATCAAAAACCGCAAAAACAAGCGCCGAAGTGTCAAGACGGGAAATAGACCTCTCAACACCCTTTATTTCAACAATATCATCAGTATTATGAATACCTGCCGTATCAGAAATATTTAAGGTTAACTCGCCTAATGTAACCGTGCTTTCCACAACATCTCTTGTAGTTCCGGCAACATCGGTGACTATTGAACGCTCACTTCCGCAAAGCAAATTCATAAGTGTTGATTTTCCGACATTCGGTTTTCCTACAATGGTACAATCAATGCCGTCACGTATGAGCTTTCCCGTATCGTATGTAGAAATCAATGTGTTGAGCTTTTGTTTAATAAACCCAAGTGTATTTTTAAAGGCTTGCGGACTAAGATTTTCTATTTCCTCATCAGGATAATCTGCATAAACAGAAACAGAGGCATCAAGCTCCAAAAGCTTTTCGGTAATTTCCCCGATTTCTTTTGTTACCCTGCCTTCCTTTGCACCACGTGAAATTCTTAAAGCAGTTTCGTTTTTTGCCGAAATTATTTCCATTATACTTTCGGCACTCGCAAGGTCAAGCTTTCCGTTTAAAAATGCACGCTTTGTAAACTCGCCGTTTTCGGCAGGATATGCTCCGGACGAAAGTATTGCTCTTAATGTATCACGGGCAACAATTCTGCCGCCGTGAACCGAAATTTCAACCGTATCCTCACCCGTAAAGCTTTTAGGGGATTTAAATACAAGCGCCACAGCATCGTCAATAACCGTATTTTCGGAAATCACTTCACCGTAAAGCGCCGTATATCCTTTAAGTGAAGAAAGAGCTTTACCCGAAAACGATTTAAAGCATTTATCGGCAATTTTTACGGCATCGCTGCCTGAAATTCTTATAACCGCAATACCGCCTTCGCCCTGCGGAGTGGATATTGCTGCTACCGTTCTTTCGGACATAAGCTGACACTCTCCCTTCTAACCTGATTATTTTACCATAACATATCGCATTTTTCAAGATTTATAAATACAGTAATTTATTATTTATCAAACTTGTTGACTTTGTAGCTTTAATGCCTTAAAATTAAAGTAAAGTTTTGGAAAAGAGGATATTTTATGAGCAATATCAGATATTCATACGAACAGTTAAAAACCTTTTGCCTTGATGCATTCGAAAAATTTGGATTTACCGATAGCGAAGCAGAAAAAATAACCGATGTTTTACTGCTTTCCGACCTTTACGGTATTGAATCCCACGGTATGCAAAGGCTTGTACGTTATCATAAGGGAATCGAAAACGGTCTTATTAAGGTAGACGCAAAGCCGGAAATAGTTTTTGAAACACCCGTTTCCGCAGTTATCGAGGGTAATAACGGGATGGGTCAGCTGATTTCCATTGATGCTATGAATTTAGCTATAAAAAAGGCTAAAGAAAACGGTATCGCAATAGTAAGCGTACGAAACTCAAACCACTTCGGTATAGCAGGTTATTATGCAAAAATGGCGTGCGACCAAGGTCTTATCGGTTTTGCTATGACAAACAGCGAAGCCATTATGGTACCTACATTTTCCCGTCTTGCAATGCTCGGCTCTAACCCGATTGCAATTTCCATGCCTGCAAAGCCGTACCCATTCTTCTTTGACGCTTCTACAACGGTTGTTACAAGAGGAAAGCTCGAAATATATAATAAGCTTTCAAAACCGCTCCCCGAGGGTTGGGCTTTGGACGAAAACGGAAACGCCTGCACCGATGCAGAACGTGTTCTTAAAAACATTGTAGGCAAAAACGGCGGCGGAATTATGCCTCTCGGCGGAAACACCGAGCAATCGGGCTCGCATAAAGGCTATGGCTACGGTATGATTTGCGAAATATTTACATCAATTTTCTCAGGCGGTCTTACTTCAAACCACACCCATAAAAACGGCAAGGGCGGAACCTGCCACGGCTTTATGGCGATAAATCCCGATATTTTCGGCGATAAATCCGCTATGGAAGAGCGTTTTTCAACATTACTTCAAGAGCTTCGTGACGCACCGAAAGCCGAAGGTCAGACGAGGATTTACACCCACGGCGAAAAGGAAGTATTTGCTTATGCCGACCGTATGAAAAACGGCATAGATGTTAATATTAACACCGTTGCCGAAATGAAAAATCTTTGCGATTATTTGGGTATGGACAGCATTAAATATTTAGGAGATGTAGATTTCAGCTCCGCCAAGCAAAGCTCATATAAATAATATCTGCTTTTGAAATTGCATTTAAGCCTGATTTCATTTTTGAAGTCAGGCTTTATTTATGCTTCGCAGATTTTTTTAATTCATCAAAAAACGCTTTAAGTATTATAAAAAGTAAAATATAGACTGTAAGTTTTTCAAATATTTATATAAATCGTAGCTTTTAAAATATTTTTCTTGACATTTACTCGCTTTGGGCATATAATATTAAGGCTGGCAAAAATATCGCGGGGTGGAGCAGTTGGTAGCTCGTCGGGCTCATAACCCGAAGGTCGTTGGTTCAAGTCCAGCCCCCGCAACCAAAAATCAAAGAGTGCCTTTGGGTGCTCTTTGTTTTTAATAAAAAGCAACAGCACAGAAATTGTGTTGTTGCTTTTTGTTTTATCAAAATAATGATTATTTTAAAATCCTGCCATCGGCTTCACCGTTATACTCGTTTAAAAAATCCTCTGCCTGCTTTTTCGTAGTAAGCCAGGCATAATCACCGTTGAATCCGATTGCTATATTGAGAATTCCTATGTATTCATCAATAATCTGTACTATCATACTGATTCTTGTTCTTTCGGTCCACGCAAAGGATGCGGCGCATTTATAGGTATGATTTTCTGTACTATATGAGCCGATTTGGTCTGAATACCCGTATTCAGGAAACTGTTCGATTATATTTGCGCATCTGCCGAGCTTTAAAACCTTTTCGCCCTGCTTATTATGATAAATAAAATCGCAGGAATGCTCATTGAATTTGAGGGTAAAATCGGTAATTCCCATTTTATTCTCATTAAGCGCAAATTTTTTCCCGTTTATACTTTCTTCAAAATCGCTCTTTTCTTTTCCTTTTGCAGTAACTAATTTTAAATCGGAAATACATTTGCAAAGCTCGCCGTATTCCTTTTGGCTATTTTCTTTAGGCTCGCCTATTTTACCTATTATGCATTCAAACAAGCCCGTTACTATAAGCTCTCTTGAATGGCAAGCGTTATTGCCTGCCGTGCAAACAAAGGTTATATCGGTTTTCGGATGGTATATCATAAGCTGGTCGTGCATTCCGCTGAACATTATACCGCCATCGTATGTTTCCCATACAAAGCTCCCGTAATTAAAGGAATCAAATCCCATTACACCGAATTCATAAGTATTTGATTTTAAATTGAACAGATTTGAAACGGCATCGGGGTTAAGAAGCTGTTTGCCGTTCCATACTCCCCTGTTTCCGATAAGTCTTCCGACCTTTAACATATCAAGAGGAGTGCATAAAAGCGCAGAATCACCCCAAGAATAACCGCCCGGAGCTTTTAAAATTTTGGCTGTTTTTGAAAAACCGATTTGGTCTAACGCAATACTTCTTAAATAATCAAGCAACTCCATACCCGTAATTTTTTCGACCAAAGCGCCTAAAATAAATGCCGCTTCACTATCATAACGGAATCCCGTTCCGGGATAATGAGTGGGCTTAAGCTCAAAATAATGCTTTACTCTATCCGTTACACCGCTTCCGAACCAATTCCCTTTTGAAATGCAGGTCTGCATATTAAGCATATGCCTGATAGTCTGAG
>JAZLFV010000227.1:0-8097 GCA_045615965.1 Acutalibacteraceae bacterium | reverse complement strand
TATCCGCATTTTCGGTTGCATTCTGCATAGCACGCATTCTTGCACTATTTTCACTTGCGGCAGACTGCATAAAAATATCATACATAAATCCCGTAACAAAAGACGGAATCATTAAATCGAAAACTTCGGTTACATCAGGCTCATAAATCGGCAACATTTCATATCGGTTTTCTGATTTAATATCCTCAAAATCGTGGCGAAGAAGCGGAAGTATCCTTTTGAAAACAGGCGTTTGGACAGCAGAGGTTTCATACTCTGTATAAACAACAAACGCTTCGTTTACCTCATGTTGCCTGTATAAATCAATTATCGTTTCGGAAATTGAAGATGCCACCGAAAGAGAAGGATGCGCCAATATATCGGTAAAATTATAGTCCGGCACGATACCCTTTGCCTTAAAAAGCGCATCACCGACAGAGCCTACCGATAGAAGTATGGAATCTCCTCTTTTTTCCATTAAATCGGATGTTAGTTTTACTATATCGGAATTATAGCTGCCGCAAAGGCCCTTATCCGAAGTTATGGCAATATAAAGGGTAATTCCTTCGCCCTGCTTTTCTATATAGCGGTTATGTATACCGTTATTTTTGGTGAGTGAAAGAATATCCTTCATAGTTGCACGAAGCTTGTGCATATATGCTATGTTAAAATCCATATTCTGCATAGACTTCTTCATTCTTGATGTTGAAAGAAGATACATAGCTCCGGTAATCTGCCTTGTCTGCTTTATGGCATACAGACGGTTTTTCAGCTCGCTTAAATTACTCATACATTAAGTTCCTTAAACTCCTTGACCGATTGTTTAAGCACCTGCTCATCAGATTCTTCAAGAATACCCAAGCTGTTAATTTTCGTAATCAGCTGAGGGCAATCCTCATAAAGATATTTAAGCAAATTTTCCGCATAGCTTTTGATTTTTTCGATGGGAACAGAATCAAAAGCGTTTATTTTATAGGCAAATAGAAGTGCCGTTTCATCAAATTCGCTGTATGGCTTTGACTTCGGTTGTTTAAAAAGCTCGGTTAAAGCGGCGCCCTTTTTAAGAAGCAAAGCGGTAGCGGAATCGACTTCGCTTCCAAAGCGTGTAAATACCGCCATTTCTCTGTACTTTGAAAGCTCGATACGAAGTGTACCCGAAACTTTTTTCATAGCCTCGCTTTGTGCGGCACGCCCAACACGGGAAACCGAAAGACCTGTGTTTACAGCAGGTCGCACGCCGCTGTTAAACAGTTCGTTTTCAAGGTATATCTGACCGTCTGTTATGGAAATAACATTTGTCGGGATATATGCAGAAATATTGCCGCCCATTGTTTCTATTATGGGAATCGCAGTAATTGAGCCGCCGCCCGAAGCCTCAGAAAGGCAGGCGCTTCTTTCAAGAAGACGGCTGTGCAGATAGAACACATCACCCGGATATGCTTCTCTGCCGGGCGGTCTTAAAAGCAGAAGCGACATCGTTCTGTATGCAACGGCATGCTTTGACAAATCGTCATAAACAATCAGAACATTTCCGCCGTTTTCGGCAAAATGCTCTGCAATGCTTGTTGCGGCAAAAGGCGCTAAATACTGCATAGCAGGAGAATCTGCAGCGGTTGCGGCAACAACTGTTGTATACTCTGTTGCGCCGTGCATTTTAAGTGTTTCCACAACCGATGAAACTGTCGATGCCTTTTGACCTATGGCACAGTAAACACAGTAAACATCGGAATCCTTTTGATTCAAAATAGCATCTATGGCAATGGAGGTTTTTCCGGTTTTTCGGTCGCCTATTATAAGCTCACGCTGACCCATACCGATAGGTATCATACTGTCTATCGAAAGAATACCCGTTTTAAGCGGAGTATCAACCGGTCTGCGCTCGATTATTTTAGGCGCTGTACGTTCGCACGGGAGATACTGCTTTGCTCTGAGAGGCTTTCCGTCAAGCGGACGACCTATTGAGTCAACAACCCTGCCTATAAGCTCTTCTCCCACCGGAATTTCCGCTACTCTGCCTGTTCCTACAACCGCCTCGCCCTCGCTGACGGTATCGGTGGAATCAAAAACAACCGCACCTATACGGTCTTCCTCTAAATCAAAGACCATACCGTATGTTCCGCTTTGAAAGTGCAAAAGCTCCCCGTATTTACAACCGGGTAAGCCTGAAATTCTGGCAACACCGTCACCCGTTTTAGTAACGGTTCCGTATTTATATTTAATTGTTTCAACCTTGTGCCGATTAAGCTGTTCCTTTAAATATGAGCTTATTCCGGCGGGCTTATATTCAGACATATAAATACCTCTGTAAAATGATAATTTACCTTTTCTTTTCGGTGAAAACCTTTTTTATTTCGGCAAGCTTTGAATGAATGCTTGTATCATAAACCGTTCCGCCGACTTCGGCAACAAATCCTCCGATTAAATTGGGATGAGTTTCTCTGATAAAGCTTACATCGCTCCCGTATTTTTTTCTAAAACCGATACATATCTTTTCAAAATATTCCTCATCGGTGTTTTCAGGTACAGTTACGGTAATCCTCATAGCTTTTCCTCTGTGAAAAATTCTTCAACAATTCTTTCGTTATCGGTTTTGCTGACCTCACGCCTTAAAATACGCTCGGCTATTTCAACCGCAAGAGATGCTATTTCGTCTTTAGATGATGCAATCATATTTTCTTTTTCAGTTTTGATTTCACGCTCGGATTTTTCCTTTATCAGCTTAGCTGTCTGTCTTGCATCGTCTATTATGCTTTCAGAGGCTTTTTGAGCTTCAAATACTGTTTTCTGCGCTTCTTTTTCACCAAGCTTACGGCTCTCGTTTAGAATATTATCCCTTTCCGAAAGCACATCCTGAGCCTCGGCTTTCAGCTTCTCTGCTTTCTCCATTTCACCGTTTATACGCTCGGTTCTCTCGCTTAAAAATTTGTGAACGGGCTTATAAACAAGCGCCTTTACAACAAAGAAAAGAATAACAATATTGATTATGTTAAGTAATAAATCAACTGCTGTTTCCGATATGTTGATATTCATAAGCTACCTCTTATTTTACCGCAAGAAGCAAGGCAATAACAAAAGCATATATCGCAGTAGACTCGGCAAGCGCACAGCCGAGCAATAAAATAGAGTTGATTTTACCCGAAGCCTCCGGCTGACGGGCAACTGCTTCAACCGCCTTTGCCGTTGCCATACACATACCGAATCCCGCACCCAAAGCGGTTAACATTGCAATAGCCGCACCAATAGCATACATAATAATTATCTCCTTTAAAAAAACAAAATTTATAATTATTCAATGGCTTCGTTTATGAATGTCATCGAAAGAACAATGAATATATAGGCTTGTATTACGGGGTGGAACAAATTAAAATAAAGCCCTGCAAGTGCCGGAATACCGGCTGAATAACCGCCCAAAGCGGATTTAAGCAAATCCATAACAATCATACCGCCGAGCATATTGCCGAAAAGACGGCAGGCAAGCGATACGGGAACTGCTATATCGCTTAAAATCTTCATAGGAAAAACAAGCGGTGTAGGCGAAGCCATACCCTTTATTCTTCCGCCTATACCCTTTTTCTTTATTCCGAAGAAATTTGTAAGCACAAAGGTTATGAATCCCATAGCAAAGGTTGTTAGTATATCTGAGGTTGGCGCACGAAGCCCGAAAAGCTCCGTTGCGGCGGAAAAAATCATAAATACACCTAGCGTAAACATATATGGTGCCAAAACGCCCGAATAGTCCATAAGACTATCCTTTGCAAATTTATCCATTGCTTCAACACCGAGCTCTATTACATTTTGAAATCCCTTCGGATTTTCATACGTAAATTTCGGAAAAACAAGAAATCTGAAAATAAGTCCCAAAATGAGCACAGCAACGGTTATACAATAAGAAATAAAGGTTGTTTTTGCAACCGAAAAGCCAAATAGATTCATTCGGTCACTTAAAAGCGAAAATTCAATATTTATTCCGCATTTCTTTTGGCTTACAAGTGAAACAACCGTTCCAAGCAAAAACCACGCCCCGAAAACCGTTAATACCGTGAAAAGCCGCTTTCGTTTTTTCGCTTTCTTTTCGTTTCCGCCCGTTATCTTTGCAGACCTTGCAAACGCCATACCGATTAGCCCTATCGCCAAGCAGACCGAAGAAACGGCGAGCTCTATTATGTTTAAAAGCTTCAAAAAATCACCTTCTTAAAGTGGCTTTAGATTTTTACTCTTTCTTTATAAACGAATAATAAATAAAAATTGCAAATGCCGTAAGCGGCATACCTGCAGCAAATCCGGCAAAGCAGAAAACTGCATAGCCTATGTATTTGAATATAAAAAGCGCAATTCCAACTCCGTAAAGCACAAATTTAAGAAGAAAGAATCCCAAAAACTTTGCACGCTTTCCGGCGGTAATTGCCCCCATTAACGATTTAAGCAAAAATGTTTGCAAAACCGAAAATAAAAAAGAAATAACGAAAGGAAACATAGCTTTTAACCTCTCAAAAAAATATAAAGGTTATTATACGCTTAATTTATTAAAAAATCAAGCAAAATCAATTTATTTGCTCAAATACCGATTTATGCTTATTTAAAATCTTATAAAGCGGTATTCCGAGCCCTAAAACCGCAACCGATTCACCGAGCGCCACCCACAGCGCCAAAAGCGGAAAAGCGGCAAGCTTGCCCACAAAAGCCACCGAAAGCTCAAGACCTATAATAACGGCATTTATAAGTATCGGCATAATAAATGAAAGTATCGGAATACTTAAAAACTTTATTTTCCTTAAAACATATGTAAGCACCGCCGACAAAAGTGTTGCAAATGTACCCACAAGCATATCAATAGGGTTAAACGATGCAATATTCCCCAAAAAGCAACCTACTGTAAGCCCCAAAATTGCCGAGGGTGAAAAAACAGGCAGTATACACAACGCCTCCGAAACACGGAACTGAATATTACCGTAAGCAAGACCTATAAATCCGCTTAAATATGTAAGCCCTGCATAAGCCGCCGCAACAATAGAGGCAAATACAAGGCGCATAATATATTTTTTTCTGTTCATTAATTTTCTCCCCGGAGCTTTTGGTAAAATGCCACAGCCAAAGCATCGCAACGCTCATTTTCAGGATGACCTGCGTGGCCCTTTACCCATTTTACCGTAACTTCGTGTTCGTCTAAAAGCTTTAAAAGCTTTTCCCATAAATCGGGATTTAAGGCAGGCTTTTTATCTGCTTTCTTCCACCCGTTTTTCTGCCAAGACCTTGCCCAGCCGTTATTTATACCGTCTGCCACATACTTGGAATCGGTTGTAAGCACAACCGAGCAACGCTCTTTAAGTGCTTCAAGACCTTTTATTGCGGCAGTAAGCTCCATACGGTTATTGGTTGTATTGATTTCGCCACCCGAAATTTCTTTTTCGTGATTTCCGAAACGCAAAACAACACCCCAACCGCCCGGACCCGGATTACCCGAACAGGCGCCGTCTGTAAAAATTTCAACACATTTTAAATTGCTATCCATAATCAATACTTTCTGAAGCTTCCTATAACCTTTCCGAGAACAGAAGGCTTTTGCGGATATATCGGCTCAAAATCGGAATTTTCAGGCATAAAAATAATCTGTTTATCCTTTATAAGCAGGCGTTTAACAGTTGCGCTGTCACCATCCATACCGATAATTATATCGCCGCTTTTGCAGGGCTTATTTTTATCGGCAACAACAATATCGCCGTCTAAAATACCGGCATCCTTCATACTAAGCCCCGTAACCCTTAATGCAAAAAGACCTTCGGCGCTTTTTACCGGATACGGTATATAATCTTCTATCTGCTCAACCGCCAAAATCGGCTGACCTGCCGTAACCTTGCCTACAAGCGGAACAAATGCCGAATCAAAATCGTTTTCAATACGTATTGCACGGGAAAACTTTTTATCCCTGCTTATGTAGCCGTTTTCTTCGAGTGCATTCAAAACTGCGTGAACTGTGGATGTGGATTTAATACCCGTTTCCTCACATATTTCACGAACCGTAGGCGGAAGCCCCTCAGCCTGCTTTTTAACAAGAAATTTATAAACAGCCGTTTGCTTTTCTGTAAGCGGTGTTTTTTCCATGGAATAGTCTCCTTTAACGAACATATATTCTTTTTTGATTATAACACCTATCTTACATATTTTCAACAAGTAAATTACTTCTTTTTTGATTTCTTTTGTTTAAGTGTGAAAATTTCCTTTATACCGAAAACACACAAAAATCCTCCGAAGAGCTTTGATAACAGCTTTGCACTCAAAATATCAGCCAATAATATTCCGCCTATTGCTCCCAAAAGTCCGCCCAAAGCTATGGGAATTACGGTTTTGAAGCTGATTTTTTTATTCTTTATATAAACAGCCACCGAAAAAAGTGCTATCGGTACAAAAAAGAGCAGATTTATACCCTGATTTTTTAATTGACTGTTATTTGTAAAAAAGGCAAGGTAGATTATCAATACCATACCTCCGCCAAGCCCCATACTGCCCGAAATTCCCGAGAAAAGCCCTGCTAAAAGGGCGTAAATATTCATCCTTTCAGCAGGCGTATGCCTGCATAAATCATAAAGAATCCGAATACACCTTTTAGTAATTTGGGTGAAATTTTAGCTATAATTTTTGTTCCGATAAACGCCCCTATAAGCCCCGTAGGAACGAAAACAAGGGCATCGCTTATCGAAACGAAGCCCTTATACATATATAACACAGCTGAAAACACCGTAATCGGCAAAATTACGGCAACGGCATTTTCGTGGGCAGACTGCTGATTTAAACCCTCACTTTTTAAAAACGGTACTGCAAGCAGACCTCCGCCCGCACCGAAAAATCCGTTTACAACCCCTATAAGCGATCCGATTAAAAAACGCTTTGCGAATTTCTTTTTCAAATAATATCACCGATATTATTTTACCCCCAAATCAGCCTATTATTTTATTTGCAAATTCAGTTTTCATTTCATTTAATCCGTCAAAATCCATAGCATCTTTATAATAGCTTTCGATTATATCGTGTGATTCCTTGGCTCTTTTTAATGTTTCAACAGCCGAATAAAGCAGTTCATTTTGTACCTTTTCGTTAAAAGACATTCGGCTTCTGTATACCGCTTTCTGCTCTGTTTTTAAAAATCTTCTTGAATGTATACGGCGGATATCGGTATCGAATTTTAAATATTTGCTTTCGGTAACTATCGCAAAAGAAAGCTCGGGGATTATTATGTGGTCATAAATTCTGTTCGGCAGATACGGATTTTTAAGCGAAATTATTTTATGACCCATTTTAAGCGCATAATTTCTGATATATCCGCACACAATCTGTGAAACTGCACCTATATCGTCCTCAATTATCACAATATTTTCGGTACTGTTTGTAACGGTTTTCGGGAAAGACATAATTCCGCTCGGTGTAATACCCTCTATAAAACGCACCCGCTCTCCTTCAATGCCGTTTGCATTCTTCGGTATAAATCTTTTTGCTATTTTATCAGCAAATGATAGCGCCTTACTGACATCCGTACACTTACCGCCTAACATAAGATTATCGCTTTTCAGCTCTCCGCATACCGAAAGATACAGCGCCGCACTCCTATGAAATGCCTTGTTTATGTTGATGGCATTTATTATTTCAAGACGCTTTGATTTTAATTTATCCTCGTCCCAAAAGCGCCCTAAATCAATTATGTTTTCGCAAATTCCGGGATACTTCGGTTCTACGGTGTGCGGTGAGGTTCCGTCTAAAATTACGGTTTTTGTTTCGTCTATTATTATTCCGTCAAGCGAATCAGGGTCTGATGTGCAGTAGCAAAGAGAAATATTAAGTCCGTTCTTTATCGCCCTTGCCGCACAGTATTTCATAAAAGAAGATTTGCCCGTACCGGGGCCGCCTTTAATTATGTAGGTATTAAATCCCTCTTGAGCGCTGTAATTTTCGCCAAAATGCGAAACAAATCCCGAAAATGAATTTGATGCCAAAAAATATCTGCTTACTCCGCCGTTCATAATCAATATCCCCTTTAAAGCTTTCTAAAACATAATATTCTTTAAAAACTGTTTTGACACAGGCTGAAAATTATGATAGAATAAAGCAAAGGAGTCGGCTACACGGTTA
>JAZLFV010000226.1:0-4763 GCA_045615965.1 Acutalibacteraceae bacterium | reverse complement strand
TGAATCCCAAAGCTTCGATTTGGATAACGATTTGGAAATTACCGTTATCAACTCGGCAGGTGCTATACTGCCAAATACCGGTAGCTCCGGTAGACTGTTGCTTACACTTAGCGGTCTGTTTATTATATCAGGCGCCTGTGTATATAGATACATTCAGAAATGCAGTCGTGAGAGGAGGAAAGCATAGACTATTGCCTATCACGGTTAAAAAGATTACTGAATATATCAAATAAGTTTTTTAAATGAAAGGAAATTTATTTTATGAAAAGAAAACTTTTTTCAATTTTGCTTGCATTCGCCTTACTTATGACGATTACAGCAACTGCTTTTGCGGAGCAGGGAGTTAACAAAAATTCGGGCAACGGCTCAATAACCGTTACAAATGCCATAAAGGATAAAACCTACGATATTTACCGTATTTTTGATTTAACCGCAATTGATACAGACGGAGATAAGAAATTCGATTCTTATGCTTACACGGTAAACAGCAATTTTAAAAGCTTTTTCTTCGGAGATAATGCGCCCGGCGCATCATACCTTGTGGAAAAAACCGCAGAAAACGAAGAAACTTACAAGAATTATAATCAACTGACAGATAAAAATAAGACCTATTTTATCAACATTACCGATGCTAATGTTGCAAGTCTTGCGCAAACCGCTTTGGACTATGCCGTAAAGCTTGAAAACTCAGACGGAAGCAAAAAGGCTCTTTCAAACGGTAATCTCAAGTTTGAAGATATTGCTTTAGGCTACTATCTTATTTATCCGAGAGGCGCAACCGACATTGCCGAGCAATACAGCTCTATCTGCTCAATAACCGTAACCTCGCCCGATGCTCAAATTGTTCAAAAAGCAGGCTATCCAGATATAAACAAGGTTGCAGATAAAGAGGATGTGGAAATCGGCGAGGTTGTTACCTATACCGTTACGGGAAAGGTCCCCGATACCACTGGTTACAATGCTTATACTTATGAGCTTACCGATACTATGACAGACGGTCTTACATTTAATTCGGATGTCGCCGATATGACCGTTAAGCTCGGAAATACCGGAATTACAGTACCCGAAAACGGGAAAGTAACACTTGAGTATACTGATAACGGATATGTTTTAAGCTTTGATATGACCAAATATCAGGCGTATAAAGGTCAGACCGTTACCGTTACCTATAAGGCTGTTGTAAACGATGACGCCGTATGCGAAATTACCGAAAACAAGGTAAGACTTAAATACAGCAACAATCCCGGCGGCGGATTTGATTATACTCCTTATATTGAAAGACAGGTTTACACCTCGAAAATAGTTGTAGATAAGTTTGACGGAAAAACAAATAAAAAGCTTTCGGGCGCAAAATTTGTTTTGGTAAAGAAAGAAAACGGAAACGAATTATTTTATAAATATACTCCTTCAACGCCCACAAGCGATGCCGTTGTATCTTGGTATACACTCGAAGAAAACGAAAAGCTTGAGGATGCCGTAAAGGCAGATAAAATCACCGAGGTTACTACAGACCAAAACGGTGCGGCTGACTTCAATGGCATAAAAGACGGAACATACTATTTGCGTGAAACCGCTTCTCCCAAAGGCTACAATATGCTCGCAAACGATGTTCAATGCGTTGTTCTTCATACCGAAGACGAAGCCGTATTAAAGCCCATCGGTGTTTCTCTTACAAAACAAGTTTCCAATGTTACCGGAACAATTCTGCCTGGTACAGGAGGTATAGGAACCGCCGTATTCTATATAATCGGCATAGTAATTATTGCATCTGCCTTTGTTTTCTTCAAAAACAAGAATAATAAAAAAATAGAGGACCGCAAATAATACAATTTAAATTAGTTTTTTTGAGGGGAGAGCGCCCTCTCTCCCCTCTTGATTTACAGCAAAAAGGAGAGCTCTGTTAAATGAAAAAACGGTTATCTTCTGTAATATTTGTATTTGCGGTTTTGATAGGTCTCTCTTTTCTGCTGTACCCTACATTAAGCGATTATATAAATCGGATTCATCAGTCAAAAGCGATTAACGAATATGTTAAAAAGGTTGCCGCTTTTAATGATGACGATTACGGCAGGCTCTTAGAAGAAGCCTATGCCTATAATAACGATACCGCAAACAGAACCAATCCGTTTATTATGACAAAGCTTCAGCAATCGGTTTATGAAGACCGTTTAAATATCTTAGGTACAGGTATGATGGGATATATAGAAATCTCATCCATAGACTGTAAGCTTCCGATTTATCACGGAACCTCAAACGGTGTGCTTCAAAGAGGTGTCGGGCATCTTGAATGGACATCACTTCCGACAGGAGGCAAAAATACCCACTCGGTTTTATCGGGCCACCGTGGACTTCCGAGCGCAAAACTTTTTACCAATCTTTCAAATATTTCGGTCGGCGATACCTTTACCGTTCGTGTATTAAACAAAACCTTAACCTATGAGGTTGACAAAATACTCACCGTAAAGCCTGAGGATACTACGGCACTTCAGATAATAAGCGGAGAAGATTTATGCACACTTATGACCTGCACGCCTTACGGAATTAATACTCATCGGCTTTTAGTCCGTGGTCATAGAATCGAAAATATTTCCGAAGCCGGAATAAACGATACCACGCCAAGCACAGAAAAAACAAATCTTGTTCCTTTGGTATATTTTATCTCAACATTGACGGTAATTGCCATAATTATAGTGACGGTTCTTTTAAAGCGCAAAAGAAAATCTCGCAAAGGGTGAATTATATGAATAAAACAAATAAATACAGAATTTTGGCAGTAACGCTTTGCCTTATTTTGATTTCGGCGCTGTTACCCGTAAAGGTTTTGGGGGCTGTTCGTGTCGATAAGGAGCATAATTGCAGTTTAAAAATCGCATTCACGCCGGATAACACAAAAGCTTCGGGGATTAAATTCAAAGCATATAAGGTTGCCGCCGTTACCGATAGTTATAATTTCTCGGTTGAGCCTTTTTTTGCAAAACAAGAGGTTACAAAGCTGCTTGATAATCCAACCGCCGAAAGCTACCGCCTTGTTGCATCCACCCTTTCAGGTATAGTCGCATCGGAAAGCACAGTAAAACCCGATTATAATGCAGTTTCGGATTCATCGGGTATTGCCGTATTTGAAAATATGGATGTTGGGCTTTATTTGATTATTGGGGACATATACGAAGGAGAATATGCCTATTATACACCGCAAAACTTTATGGTGTCTTTGCCGGAGCTTAATGCTGACGATTTATGGAATTATGATGTTTTTGCCGATATAAAATGGGAAAAGCGCCAAAAAAACAATACTTTGAATTTAGAGGCTTTAAAGGTTTGGGGCGATAGCGCAACAAATCTTCATGCAAAAGACTTTGTAACCGTTGAGCTTTACGAAAACGGTACACTTTATGACACTCAAATTTTAAGCAAGAATAATAATTGGAGATGTAAATGGAGCAATCTTAAAAGCGGCTCTTCCTGGAGTATAAAGGAAAACGGAATTACCGGATATATCGGAACTGTCGAACAAAAGGGCGACTGCTTTATTATCACCAACACGCCTGAAAATCCGAAACATACACCTCCTGCCGTTATACCGCAAACAGGACTTCTTTTATGGCCTGTACCCGTGCTTTCTATCAGCGGCGTTCTCTTAATATTTATCGGAATTTATTTAAAAAGGAAAGATAAAAAATAATGAAGCTTTATAAAAAAAGCTATGTGTTTATTATTTTTGGAATTTTGCTTACCTTATCGGCGTTTTTACTTTCGGGTTATAACAGAGTAATTCAGTTTAAAGCCGAAAAGGCATCAAAAAGCATCGTAAAAGAGCTGGAAGCATTGAAAATCACTCCGCTTGATATTAAAAATCCCGATATGGAAATGCCTGTTGAAAAGGTAGGCGGATACGACTGTGTAGGCATACTCGAAATACCCGATTTGAATTTAAAGCTCCCCGTTTTATCCGAATGGGATAATAAAAAGCTCCGTGTTGCACCATGCCGATACACAGGTAATATATATAATGATAATCTCATTATCTGTGCCCATAATTACAGCAAGCATTTCGGAAATATCAAAAGGCTCAAAGCCGGTCAAAAATTAACCTTTACCGATATGTACGGAAATATTTTTCAATTTACCGTCAGCTCTAACGAAACGGTAAAGCCTGACGCCGAAAATATAAATGCAGGAAATTGGGATTTAACGCTTTTCACCTGCAATACAGCCGGAAATGCCCGTGTTGCCGTACGCTGTATCCGTGACACTTAATTTAAAGCAAAAAGCATAAAAAGCACGCAGACAAAAAGCCTGCGTGCTTTAAAGCGATATTTAAGTATTAAATTACTTAAGCTCAACCTTTGCGCCAACTTCTTCGAGCTTAGCCTTGATAGCTTCAGCGTCTTCCTTAGAAGCTGCTTCCTTAAGGGTTTTGGGTGCGCCGTCAACAAGAGCCTTTGCATCAGCAAGGCCAAGACCTGTGATTTCACGAACAACCTTAATAACCTTAATCTTTTCAGCGCCTGCCTCTGCGAGAACAACATCAAATTCTGTTTTCTCCTCAGCTGCTGCTGCGCCGCCTGCTGCCGGAGCTGCTACTGCAACTGCTGCTGCGGCTGATACGCCGAATTCCTCTTCTACTGCTTTAACGAGCTCAGAAAGCTCAAGAACTGAAAGAGCTTTTAACTCTTCAATCATTGCTGTAATCTTTTCAGATGCCATTTTAATTTCCTCCAATAAATATTTTTTGTTTTTGTTTTTAATTTAATTATTCTGCA
>JAZLFV010000225.1:0-2405 GCA_045615965.1 Acutalibacteraceae bacterium | reverse complement strand
GATAAGGAATGAGAATATAGATGTGAAATCGTTAAATTTAACATCAGATACAAAATGGGTGCAGGATTTTAAAGGTAATAATCTTCTCATTTTTACAAGCGAATGGAATATAAACTGGGCGCTTGAAAAGAACGAAGGGCTTGGTCGTGAGGATTTCAGCGAGAATTAAAAAGCGGTGTATCATACAAAAAAGAGGTATCATTTATGAGCGAAACGGCAGAAAAAAAGAGAGTATTAAGTTGTATACAGCCAAGCGGAATGTTAACGCTCGGCAACTATTTGGGTGCGCTTAAAAATTGGGTTAATATGCAGAATGAATTTGACTGTACCTTTGCTGTTGCGGATTTGCACGCAATAACGGTGCGTCAGGAGCCTGCAAAATTAAGACAGCAGATATATTCAACCTATGCTATTTTGTTGGCGCTCGGTCTTAACCCCGAACAAAGTACGCTGTTTATTCAGTCACAGGTACCCGAGCATACGGCTCTTTCCTGGATTCTTTCCTGCAATACGCAGTTTGGCGAGATGTCCCGTATGACACAGTTTAAGGATAAATCGGCAAAGCATGCCGATAATGTTAATGTGGGGCTTTTTTCCTATCCTGTGCTTATGGCGGCGGATATTTTGCTTTATAAGCCTGATTTTGTTCCCGTTGGCGCAGACCAAAAACAGCATCTTGAAATTGCCCGTGATATTGCTATCCGTTTTAATAATCATTATGGTGATGTCTTTACAGTTCCCGAAGCATACATTCCGAAAACGGGAGCGAGGGTTATGTCGCTTCAAGACCCTGAAAAGAAGATGTCTAAATCGGATGAGAACGCAAATGCTTGGGTTGCCATTCTTGACGATAAGGATACGATTATCCGCAAATTCAAAAGAGCTGTTACCGATAGTGAGGGCGGCATATATGTAAGCGATGAGAAAAAAGGTGTTTCAAACCTTATTACTATATATTCTGCCGTTACGGGTAAAAGCGTTTCGGATATCGAAAAGGAATTTGAGGGCAAGGGCTACGGTGATTTTAAACTTGCGGTAGGTGAGGCAGTTGCCGATGAGCTTGCTCCCATAAAGGAAAATTACGATAGAATAATTTCTGATAAGGCGGAGCTTGAAAGGCTTTTCCGTGAAGGTGCCGAGCGTGCCGAAAGGGTTGCGAGAAAAACATATTTCAAAGCTATGAAAAAGGTTGGCTTTGTTTTATGATTCCCGAAGCTTTAAAGGAATCGGCGGCATACGGTACTTTAAAAAGTATAATTGACGGCGGAAGAATACCCCATTCATTTATGATTGAGGGCGGAAATTTAATCGACAGAAAGCAAACGGCACTTTATCTTGCAAAATGTATCATTTGCGAAAGCGAGGATAAGCCGTGCGATAACTGCCGTATGTGTAAAACGGCTGAGGATGCCTCAAATCCCGATGTTATATCGGTTTTCCCCGAAGATAAAAAGAAAAGCATAACGGTGGCACAGATAAGAAATATGCGTGCGGATGCGTTTGTACGCCCGCACTCGGCAAACAAAAAGATTTATATAATTGAGAATGCCGAGCTTATGAACGAGCAGGCGCAAAACGCACTTTTGAAGGTGCTTGAGGAGCCGCCCGCAACGGTGGTGTTTATACTGCTCACACCTTCAAGAACGTATGAGCTTGAAACGATTGTTTCACGTTGCAGTATACTTAAAATATCGGGTGATACGGATTCTGATTTAGGCGAGGCGGAAAGCTTTATTTCGCTCCTTTTTGAGGGGAAATATTACGAGCTTTTAAAAATGTTAAAGGTATACGAAAAGGACAGAAAAAAAGCCGAAGAATTTTTCTTATGCATAAAGGAAGAATGCGTGAAAGAAATTTCTTCGGGTACTCTTTCGAATTACAGAGCAAAAATTTTAAGCAAAATATATGAGCAGACCTATTCATACATTGAATTAATAAACACAAATGTTAATATGCCGCTTCTTACTTCGGCGGCGGTGTGCAGTTATAAAAGTTTTTTAAGTTAAGAGGGTAGAATATATGGTAAAGGTTATATCTGTTAAATTCAGCGAGGGCGGAAGAAACTATTATTTTAAGCCTTTAAATGAAGATGTTGCAGTAGGTACAACCGTTATTGTCGATACAGCCTCAGGTCTTGCCATGGGCAAGATTTCGGAGGGCGTAAAAGAAGTTCCAGATGAGGATATTGTATCTCCGCTTAAAAGAATCTTGCGTGTTGCAAACGATGAGGATTTAAAGCTTGCCGAGCAGAACAGAAAAAAAGAGCCCGAGGCCTTTGAAATATGTGCGCAGAAAATTGCCGACCACGGTCTTGTTATGAAGCTTGTTGATGTTGAATATGCTTTTGATGCAAGCAAAATAACATTTTTCTTCACGGCAGACGGCAGAATTGATTTCCGTGAGCT
>JAZLFV010000224.1:0-3689 GCA_045615965.1 Acutalibacteraceae bacterium | reverse complement strand
CGGAGAATCCCTTATCGCTGTAAATCTTTGCATCCTCGCCGGCAAATTTTTTACATAATTCTATCTGTCCGTCAATTGAAAGACTGTCCTTTTTGTCTACCGACTGCCGTGCATATACGGCGTTCATGATTTTTCACCGCTATGTAATGAGTTTATCAACATTATGCACTTTCGGTGTAGTTCAGATTGTTTTTCTGTTTTTTCATTTTCCGTATTATTTTTGTAAGTATTGGTTATCACCATAAATCATCCCTCCGCTTAAATAATATGCACCGATATCAAACCGTTATAACGCATACCGTAAACGGGAGTATAAACATCTGATTTTGAATTCACATAAGTTCTTAAATTCTGTCAACAGAAACCTTTCCAACAGTTGCCTGTGGGGACAGTTACGCAACTGTTGGAAAGGCTTGCTGACAGGCGATATTTGTTATGTTCTAATGGGGGGTATATTTCAAGATAATATAACAAAGGGATAAAATCAAGCCGATACCATCAGTAATCTCCAAAGACTTTGCGTTTTCATTTAATTGCAAACCGGGTGCAATATAAATAATCTTCAAAACCGATAGATGATATCGGCCGAAATTTTCTTAACGCTGTTTATTCAGTTTTTGGTACAGCTTTTCCATCCGCAAGCGTACTTTATGCTACTTGTTTGTTTTCGGGCAGATTTGCTACTTCCGGTGAAAGTTGAGAAACAGGCATAGAATTGTTTTGCTTTCCTATGGGTGTTGTATTATCTGCAAGATACTTTTTCAGTCTTACCAAATCTCTTATATCCGAAATTCCGTCACCGTTATAGTCGGATGCCATACTTTTATTATCTGAAAGCAATGACATTTTTACATATACCAAATCGGTTGCATCCGGGGTCAAATTGATGTCGTCTCGATCATTGGTAGTAAATGTCGTTCCGTTGCTGATTACAGAATAAACATCAGTTTCCGAATATTTTTGATAGACAGTATACTCAAACTCCGGAATCAGCATTTCGATTAGGTTGCTCGACTGCCAATGGATGCCGTCAATACTGTATTCATATCCGGGAATAGCTTTTAAAGTAATAGAATTTGCTGTCTTTGATAGAAGGGTTGGATTTAAAACTGTCGCAGGATTTACGGGTGCGTTCTTTAAATTCCATACGAAATTCAGACTTGTTTTTAACGATCGCAATCGGATATATCGGGCTAATCAGCGAAAAATCCACCGAACAAATTACCGTTATGCAACTGATAAACTGTTCAAAACGGATTTTTGACACAAATAAATTCGTTTTCTATGCCGTTGCTGACGGTTTGTTTTTCATACTCTCAAAATATAAGCAGGGCATTAAAGATTTCCTGTCTCAAAAACCAAAAACCCATTCTTTGCAACTATCTTTCTCCGATTTGCTCGACTGCGCTTGAAAAAAATGTGGAAACTCAAAGTTTATTTTTATTGACATATTTACGGTAATATTTTATAATAATAAATATTAGAGGTGAACGCGATGAATAAAAATCCGTATAATCTTTTGCCGGAAACAATAGAAATATTAAAAACCGTGGGCGAACAAATAAAGCTCGCCCGTCTTCGCAGAAACTTATCCGCCGAACTTATTGCCGAGCGGGCGGAAATCAGCAGGGCAACTTTATGGAAGGTCGAGCAAGGAAGCCCTTCGGTTGCCATGGGTATTTATGCCGCCGTTTTGCACGCACTGAACTGTATGGATAAAGACCTGCTTCTGATAGCAAAAGATGACCAACTCGGCAGACAGTTACAGGATTTAAATCTGCTGACAAGAAAAAGAGCCGAAAAAAGCGAGTGATAAACTATGTACGAACAAAAGAAAATATATGTATATGACAGTTTTAGTTATGATACACCTGTTTTACTCGGATATTTATATGTCGATTTTATGAAAGGCAAGGAATCCTATTCCTTTGAATATGATGGCTATTATCTGAAAAACAACAATGCTCTTATACCGTTTGATCCTGATTTATCGTTTTTTTCCGGAAGACAGTATCCTGCAAATCAGTCGCTTTTCGGATTATTTGCCGATGCTTCCCCTGACCGTTGGGGACGCATTTTAATGATGAAGAAAGAGCGGATTCTTGCCGAAAAAGAAAAACGCAAGCCGAAGAAGCTTAATGACAGCGACTTTCTGCTTGGCGTTTACGATGAAACCCGTATGGGAGGCATCAGGTTAAAGCTACAGCCTGATGGCGAATTTCTTTCAAACGATAGAGAAACCGCCACACCGCCTTGGGCAACACTTCGCACATTGGAAGAAGCTTCAAGGCAATTCGAAAACGACAAAACCGCTCTGAATGAAAAGTGGTTAAATCAACTGCTTCGTCCCGGTTCTTCTTTGGGCGGTGCCAGACCGAAGGCTACTGTAATAGATACCAAAGGGCAACTTTGGATTGCAAAATTCCCGTCCAAAAACGATGATAACGATACCGGTGCGTGGGAAAAGGTAGCTTCTGACCTGGCTCTGCTTTGCGGACTGAATGTGCCTGAATCAAAACTTGAAAAGTTTTCAAAGCTCGGCAGTACATTTCTTGTTAAGCGTTTTGACCGTAAAGGCGAAAAACGGATTCATTTTGCCTCTGCCATGACTCTACTCGGAAAAACAGACGGTGCCTCTGCCGCAGACGGTACAAGCTATCTTGATATGGTTTCATTTATTAAATCAAACGGAAGCCGACCGAAAACAGACCTTACGGAGCTTTGGAAACGCATCGTTTTCAATATGGCGATTTCAAATACAGATGACCACTTAAGAAACCACGCATTTATTCTTGAGAAAAAAGGCTGGACTCTTTCTCCGCTTTATGATGTGAACCCGGTACCTTACGGTGATGAGTTATCACTCAATGTAAACGAATACGATAACAGAATTTCCGTAGAATTGGCAATAAACTCCGCAAAGCATTTTGGAATAAGCAAAGACGAAGCAAAAAAATATGCCGATGAAATAATAAATACCGTAAAAAACAGTTGGGAACAACTTGCTGTTAAATACGGTATTTCAAGAGGAAATATTGAAGATATGCGTCCGGCTTTTCATGAGTGTTATTCTTAAACAATAACCGTAAAAACCGCATAACCGTTCGACATTGAAGCCGTTGCCGGTGGGGACAGTTACGCAACTGTTGCAAAGGCTTGCTGATAGGCGATATTTGTTATGATTTATGTTTTTTAAAATAATCGCATATAATATTGACAATAGGTCGGATAACCGATATAATGTGTTATAGAATGTGAGGCGAGTAATATGAATTTGCAAACATTACTTGACGAAAAGAATATCACTATGTACCGTTTATCTAAAATAAGCGGTGTTGCCAAAACAACGGTTATTGACATCTGTTCAGGAAAAAGTTCTATAGGCGGATGCAATGCAAATACGGTTTTCCGTTTGTCTAAGGCTCTTGGGTGTACTATGGAAGAATTGATGAAAATTGACACATCAAATTATGATATAAATACCGGCAAACCAAAAGATGATTCATATCTTGAAAAAGGATTACCTGAATATCTTACAGAATCTATTGCTGCTATGGTTAAATCATGGGGAATTGAAGACAGCGGAAAAAAAGATATTCATTGGGACATCTATTGGTGTGATTTAAATGCCGATATAAATTCGGCTGAAACCGAACAGGAAATATCAAGCGAACAGGCTTGGTATTTAC
>JAZLFV010000223.1:0-2084 GCA_045615965.1 Acutalibacteraceae bacterium | reverse complement strand
ATTGCTTTTGTGAATTCGGCACCGAGAGAATCATAAAACTCCCGCACGGCTTTCATACCGCCCGAGCGGACAATTCTGCCCACGGGAACAAAGGATAAATCCTTACTTGTAAACAAATCACAGACCGAGCAAAGTTTTTCTTTCCAAACAGAGAGTGAATATTCCACAGCATTTATGCCCAAAACCTTTGCTATTTCGGACGCATAAAATTCCGAATACGGCTCATTACCCGTATTGGAAGCACCCTCTGTTCCGCCTTTATAAAGTTTTACAACTCCGCTTTCTCTGCGCCAACATTTAGGGAGCATACCGTTTGTTGTAAATTCAGGGCTTGAATTAAGAGAAGAAATATTACTGCTGCCGTAACCGGTAAAAGCAATTTGACCGAGAACACGGTTAAAGCGGTTATCGTACAAATTGTATTTTTCAAATGTGCCTTCAAAGCTTTCTTCGGTTATCCAATAGCAGTCATTCAGCGAAAGACCTTTTGAAACCTTGATAACATCCATAGGTCTGTTTGGGCTGAGTCCCATAGAAGTTAAAAGATTACTGACATAAGCACGGTTTTTCGGTACAGTTCGGTGTTTTATAAATGATTCGACACCTGCATCCGATACCTCCGGCAAATCAAGCGGAAGCAAATGTTTTTTGCTTTTATCCACCCATAATACTTTTATATTTATTTCGGCACCGTCATCGGCGGAGAACTTTAAAAGCGGAGTATCAAAACGCCTGAGCAGATAAACCATAATCTTTTCACCTCTTACTTGCTGTTATTATAATCCAAAATTATTATATCATAAATCCAAAGGCGAAGTCTTTGAAAACACCGTCAGGTGTTTGCCGTGTCGCAACACGGCAGATTTAATGATTCAATGTTCTCAAACGGAAATGTTAATTTTCAAATGCCATCGGCATTTCGGCGGCGTTCCACCGCCGTCGGTTTGAGGTTATTATATCATAACCGAATTTCATTCGCAAGATTTAGTTTTGGGGTTGCATTGTCGAAAAACACCGACAACACATATATTTTTTCAGCCAATCAAGCACCGTCAGAGCCGCAAAAACAAGTCCCTTTTCGGCAGGCGTTTTGTCATTTGCCATTTCGGCGTACAACTGATATGTCAGGTATATATTGTTTTTAAGTAATCTTACCGCACTTTGCTTTTTAACTTCCATTTTGTCACCAAACTTATTTAATCAGATTATTTATCCGCTCGGCAAGATTTATTATTTTCGATTCGGTGATAACACCTTTCAGTACATCTGTTTCGACAATTTCCGAATCGGGAGCGGAGACTTTCAGTTCTTTTGCCGTATCACCGAATCCGCTGCTGCCGGCGGTGGCAAATAAAATTATTTTCTTGCCTGAAAAATCGTATGCTTCAAGAAATGTGTTGATGATTGTGGATGCTACATACCACCATATCGGAAAGCCGAGACATACCGTATCATAACCGGAAACATCTATGTCACCCGAAATCATAGCCGGGCGGAAACTCTTGTCATTCATTTCGATACTGCTTCTTGATTTTTTGTTCATCCAGTTAAGGTCGGCTTTTGTGTATTTAACTTCCGGCTTGATTTCATAAATATCCGCTTCGATAGTATTCGCTATCTTTTTTGCAACCTTTTCTGTTACGCCACTTGCGGAAAAGTATGCTACTAATACTTTACTCATAATAAATTCCCTCGCTCTTTCTTTTTAAGAAGCTGTAAAGACTTATCAAGAATTTTCTCTTTGCGTTCGCAAAGCATTACTTTATAGAATTGTTTTTGTAAATCACTGATATACGGTGTTTCGTCAATCATAGCATTGATTCTTTGCATATCAATTCTCGGCAATATTCTTTTAAGAGCTATATTGCAATCAGTATATTCAAGCGAGGAAACAAAATCAAAATAATTTATTTTTTGACCGTTTTGCTTAATTCCCGATGTTGGTATCTTAAATATGCGAATATTTCTTTCGTCTTGATTTTCAAGTGTTGCCTGCATAATTTCGGCATCTGCCTGCGGGAAAAGACAACTTCCGCAATCATAAATCGGTGCAATCTTCATTTCATCGGTTCTTGTGTTATAAA
>JAZLFV010000222.1:0-9651 GCA_045615965.1 Acutalibacteraceae bacterium | reverse complement strand
TATTAAAAATGTATAGCTTTGAATTAAGCTCACCGTTTACGGCATTTACCGTGGAAACGGCAACCATTTTACCGTTTTCGGCTATTGATACCGAGCTTATCATATCCCTGGCACAGTTCCAATTAAAAATGGATTTTCCGGACTTATCATAAACATTAAGACTTGAAGAATAAGCATCTGAAAGTGTTGCAACCGCATATACGCCGGAATCGGAAATATCGGCACATAGAATACTGTAATCAGTTTTACCCGAAACAACTGTCTTTTTAATGTTCGAAACAGTATATGTCTTTTGCCCTTGGTCATAAATCAGCGACCTTGTTTTTGAAACCTTTAACACAGGCCTTGAATATCCGTGAGCATAGCTATCTATCACTTTGCCCGAATTTGTTATTTTATATAAACTCAAATCCGTTAAAACATAATAATAGTTTCCGCTCGGAACGGCGTCCAGAGATTTAGAACCGTTAATTTCAATCGGATAATCGCCTCCGCCCAATGTCCCGAAAAAGTTATATAAAGCTTCCGAAACCCCAACGGGGAATAGTACCGTTAAAATCAAATATGATAAAAGCAAAAGAGCAGAGATAAGTATAATAATCTTGTATTTAATCTGCTTTATCTTTTTTTTGCCGTTAATAACTTTAGGAGTTTCATCAATTTCCTGCTTTTTTCCTTTTTTATTCTTATGTATTAATCTGGGCTTTTTATCTTCTTCACTATAATCTTCAACAGATTTTTCATCATAATAAAAATCTTTTTTCTTTTTCTTTCTTGAAAAAGAAAATCCGTGCTTTTTTTTGTTGTATTCCGGCAAGTCAGCTCACCACCGTTATTAATATATTACTTTATTTAAAAACAATCCTCTTGGGGATAAAGTATTCCCTGCCAAAGAGCGGTCTTTTAATTCAAAAACATCATTTGCAACGCAAGGCAAAATCCCGCCGTAGCCCACCTCGAGCATAGTACCCGCTATAATCCTCACCATATTGTAAAGAAATCCGTTTGCAGTTATATCAAATTTTAAAAAATCACCGCTCTTATATGTTTTGCATTCAAAAACCGTACGCACCGTATCTTCAACCGACCTTCCTGATGAAGAAAAACCGTAGAAATCATGCGTTCCCGCTATGAGCTTGCAAAACTCGTTTGCAAGCTTTAAATCAATATTATTATCAAGCCTTAAAGCGTATCTGTCATAAAACGGATTTGTGGTACCGAAATAAAAATTATAAATATAGTTTTTGCCCTTTGCGTTATAACGGGCGTGAAAATCATCCGGCACGCAATCACAGCTTAAAACAGATATATCATTCGGCAGACAAGAATTTACTCCCCTTATGAATGCAGATTCGGGTATATTATCATTGCAGTCGAGATGACAATAAAATTCTTTTGCGTGAACGCCTGCATCGGTTCTGCTGCAACCGGTAACATAGGTTTTTACATTCAAGACTTTTGAAACAGCTTCCTGCAGGGTTTCCTGCACGGTTACGCCGTTTGGTTGAACCTGCCATCCGTGATAGGCGGTTCCGTCATACGAAATTTTTAATAAAACACGCTTCAAATCATTACCTCATAAATAATTACACAAAATTGTACCGGCAAAAAATATAACGGAAACGGTTATAGCGGCAAAATCAATTAGCTTAAGTGATAAAACCTTCATTCTTGTGCGCCCGTCTGCACCGTTATAGCATCTGCATTCCATTGCCTCTGCAAGCTCATAAGCACGCCTTACCGCCGAGATTAAAAGCGGAATAAGTATAGGTATAAGAGCATTGATTTTTTCTTTTAATTTTCCGTTTTCAAAATCTACTCCCCTTGCCTTTTGGGCGTTCATAATTTTTTCGGTTTCCTCAACAAGGGTTGGAATAAACCTCAATGCAATGGTCATCATCATGGCAAGAGTGTGAACGGCATTTTTAAGTCCGAATATCTTTAACGGTGAAAGCAATCTTTCAATAGCATCTGTTAAATCGTTTGGAGTTGTTGTATAGGTTAATACCGAGCTTGAAACAATCAGCAAAAGTATTCTGAGTGAGAAAAACAACGATTTTAGTATGGCTTCTTCGGTAATCGCAATTTTCCATACCTTTAAAAGCACAGTATTTCCGCCGCCGTAAAACAGATTAATCAGAGCAGTAAAAATTATTATCGGAAGAATTGCTTTAAGATTTTTAAGATACATTTTTATCGGTACTTTCGATAAAATAACCGTTATAATAACAAAAAACAGGACTACCGACATTGAATAAAAATTACCTGCAAGAAAAATAAAGACCAACTGAGCAATAAGCAACAGAATTTTAATTCTTGGGTCTATCCTGTGAATTATCGAAGGCGCCTCAAAATACTGACCGAAGGTTATGTCTTTAAGCATTTTTATTGCCTCCGTTTTTTAAAGCTTTAAGGCAATTAACGGCATCACTAACAGTTAAAATATTATTATCGATATCAATGCCGGATTTCTTAATCAAATAAAATATTTCCGTAACACTCGGCACACTTAAGCCTATGCTTTTAAGAAGCTTATAATCCTTAAAAACATTCTCCGTTGTATCAAATTTAGCAACTGTTCCCCTATTCATAACAAGAAGCTTATCCGCAAGCAGAGCCATATCCTCCATATTATGAGAAATAATTATTACGGTTGCATTATAAGCCGAGCGATAGCTTTCAATCATATTTATTACCGATTTTCTGCCTATCGGGTCAAGCCCCGCAATCGGTTCATCGAAAATAATTACCTTCGGCTTCATAGCCATAACTCCGGCAATTGCTACCCTACCCTTTTCTCCCCCCGAAAGTTCAAATGGGGATTTTTCAAGAAAAGATAAATCAATATTTAAAAGCTCACAGGTTTCTGTAACGGTTTTACTAAGCTCATCTCCGCTAATCCCCATATTTTTAGGACCGAAAGCAATATCCTTATACACAGTTTCCTCAAACAGCTGATATTCGGGATATTGAAAAACAAGACCTATTTGCGAACGTATATTTTTAATCTCTTTCGGGTTCTCCCAAATATCTTTACCGTTAAAAAATATATGTCCGCCGGTCGGCTTTAAAAGACCGTTTAAATGAGAAACAAGCGTTGATTTTCCCGAACCGGTATGCCCGATTATACCGAGAATTTCACCGCCCGAAAGCGAAAACGAAACATCCTTAACCGCATCAACGCTGAAAGGAGTTGATTCATCATAAATATGGGTTAAATTCTTAACCTCTAAAATAGGTGTCAATTAAATTCCCTCCGAATGAAGCGCATCTAAAATAGCATCTGCTGCCTCTTCAATAGAAATAACATCGGTTTTAATATCAAAACCGTTTTTGTTAAGCTCGATAAGTAATTCCGTTGTTTGCGGAACATCAAGTCCGACTGATTTTAACATATCGGCATTGGAAAAAACAGATTTTGGTTTATCGTCTGCTATAATCTTACCGTCATTTATCACAACAACTCTGTCGGCATTTTCTGCTTCTTCCATAAAATGAGTAATCAAAATAACAGTTATGCCATTTTCACGGTTAAGTTTTCTTACGGTGTTAATAATCTCTTTTCTGCCTTTAGGGTCAAGCATTGCAGTAGGCTCATCCAAAACAATACATTCCGGTCGCATTGCGATAATACCGGCTATAGCGACTCTTTGCTTTTGACCTCCCGAAAGCCTATGAGGCGATTTAAGACGGTAATCGTACATATCAACACTCTTTAGGGCCTCATCAACCCGAATTCTGATTTCCTTGGGCTCAAGGCCTAAATTTTCCGGTCCGAAGGCAACATCCTCTTCAACGACCGAAGCTAAAAGCTGATTATCAGGATTTTGAAACACCATTCCTACACGGCGTTTTACTTCAATTTCGGTTTTTTCGTCTTTGGTATTGATTCCGTCCACCAAAATATCGCCGCTATCAGGTTTATACAGACCGTTTAACAGTTTTGCTATAGTTGATTTGCCTGAGCCGTTATGCCCTAAAATAACCGTAAAAGAGCCTCTCTCAAAGGAAATATTAAAATCATTTATAACGGTTTTTTTCTTATCGCCGTCTGTATATTCAAATGTGACATTTTTTACATCAATAATGTTATCATTAATCATTTTTTTATCCAAACAGTTGTTGCACCGCAAGGGAGCACCATATCCTTTTCGGTAACTTTTAATCCTATTTCATCTGTATACAATGTATCATTTTCGGAAACATTAAAATACCTTTTAACCATATAATTGAGAATCGTAGGTGATAAACCGCCGGTATATGAATTTAAAAGGAAAAAGAGTGGCTTATCCGAAGTAATCTGTGAAACATTTTTTAAAAGCTCGCCTATTTGCTGTTCAAGCTTCCAAACCTCTCCGTTCGGACCTCTGCCGTACGATGGCGGGTCCATAATAATTGCATCGTACTTTTTGCCTCTTCGCATTTCACGGGCAACAAATTTCATACAGTCATCAACAAGCCAACGAACCTTTTTATCGCTCACGCCGCTTACATTAGCGTTTTCTTTTGCCCATAAAACCATACCTTTTGAAGCATCAACATGGGTAACCTCTGCACCCGCTTTAAGGCAGGCAACGGTTGCCCCGCCGGTATAAGCGAATAGGTTTAAAACAGAGATTTCACGGTTTGCATTTTTAATTAAATCTCCTGCGAGCTTCCAATTACCCGCCTGCTCCGGAAAAAGACCTGTATGCTTAAATCCCATAGGTTTAAGTCTGAAATTTAAATCTTCATATGAAACATTCCAAACATCGGGAACATCTTTAAGCTTTTCCCAATAACCGCCGCCGGAGTTTGAACGGTGATAGATAGCATCAGCATTATTCCAAAGCGGATTTTTACGCTTACCCGACCAAATAATTTGAGGGTCAGGGCGAATGAGAATAATATTTTTCCATCGCTCAAGGCGTTCACCGTTATCGGCATCAATCAGCTCATAATCTGTAAAATCGGATACTGTTCTCATAAATATTCCCTTAAATCAAAGTTTGTTGGGCAGAATTATGTGCAATCCCCAAATGCTCGTATGCAGCAGGTGTTACGCATCTGCCCCTCGGAGTTCGTGTTAAAAAGCCTATTTGCATAAGGTAAGGCTCATATACATCCTCTATAGTGACGGATTCCTCGCCTACTGCCGCCGCAAGTGTTTCGAGACCGACAGGTCCGCCTGCATAATTTGATATTATGACAGATAACATTTTTCTATCAAAATCATCAAGACCCAATTCGTCAATTTCAAAGCGGGAAAGTGCTGTTTGAGCAACCTTTTCGGTGATAATATTATTAAATTCCACCTGCGCTATATCCCTAACACGCTTAAGCAAACGGTTTGCTATACGTGGAGTTCCACGGGAGCGTGAAGCAATTTCCAATGCGCCGTCATACTCAGTTTCAATATTCAAAATGCTTGAGGAACGCATAACGATTTGAGCCAACTGCTCCGGTGTATACATTTCAAGTCTTAACAGCACACCGAAACGGTCCCGAAGCGGAGCAGTAAGCTGCCCTGAACGAGTTGTAGCACCCACTAAAGTAAAGTGCGGAACATCAAGTCTTATTGAGCGTGCAGAAGGACCTTTTCCTAAAATTATATCAAGAGAAAAATCCTCCATTGCCGGATAAAGAACTTCCTCTATATTTCTTGAAAGGCGGTGAATTTCGTCTATAAATAACACATCGCCTTCGTTAAGGGAAGTAAGTATTGCAAGCAAATCACCCTGCTTTTCTATTGCGGGACCGGATGTAACACGCAAATTAACACCCATTTCCTTGGCGATTATTCCTGCAAGAGTAGTCTTACCAAGCCCAGGAGGTCCATAGAGCAAACAATGGTCTAATGATTCTTTACGAAGCTTTGCCGCCTTAATATAAATGCTTAAAACATCCTTAACCTTATCCTGACCTACATATTCGTCAAGTGAAAGCGGTCGCAGAGAAAGCTCATTTTCGGTATCTGCATAATTATATTCGGGGGAAACAATACGGTTTTCATAATCGGTTTCTTCAATCATCAGTTAAACCCCCTTGATAAATACTTTAACGCACCTTTTATAAGTTCATCGGTTTTCAATTCCGCATCGAGCCTCCCGACTGCGAGTGAAGCCTCGCTCTGTGAATACCCAAGTGCCACCAATGCTTCTATAGCTTCACGGCTATTTGAATTTTTGTTTGAATTCCCAATAACCGATATTTGTTCGCTTGGTAAAATACCGGAAAGCGAATTTATTTTGTCTTTAAGCTCCAAAACTATTCTTTGAGCAAGCTTAATCCCAACTCCTGTGGCAGCAGTAAGAGCTTTGGCATCGCCGGTGGCAATGAATAATGTAACATTATCTGCTGTAAATTCTGATAAAATCGCAAGCCCGATTTTAGGACCGACACCGCTTACCGAAGTAATCATTTTAAAGGTTTCCAATTCTTCGGTTGTGGAGAATCCGAACAAATCAAGTGCATCCTCTTTTACGGAAAGATATGTATTCAAAAATACGGTTTCACCGATATTTCCGAGCTTTGAAAATGTATTTGATGTTATCATACATTTAAAACCTATACCGCCGCATTCTATTACTGCACGGTTCAAATCTTTAAAAATAAGCCTACCGTTTAGCGAAGCAATCATTTTAAAATTTCTCCTTTATTAAGTCTTCCGTAAATGCTGCCGGAAGAATGCCCATGGCAAATAGCAAGTGCCAAAGCATCGGCTGTATCATCCGGCTTTGGTATTTTTTGAAGCGATAAAAAGCTTTTTACCATTTCCATAACTTGATGCTTTTCGGCTCTTCCGTATCCTGTTATTGCCTGTTTGACCTGCAAAGGTGTATATTCAAAAACAGGAATTGAAGAATGCTTTGCCGCAAGCAAAATCACTCCCCTTGCCTCTGCAACATCAATGGCTGTTGTTGTATTTGTATTAAAAAACAGTTTTTCTATCGAAACACAATCCGGCTGATATTTTTTAAAAAGTATCATCAAATCGTTATAAATGGAATCAAGACGGTTTAAAAAATCAGTACCCGCTTCGGTTGTTACAGCACCGTAACCAACGGCAGAAAACCTTAAGCCGTCATAATCAATTACACCGTATCCCACAATGGCATATCCGGGGACTATACCAAAAATTCTCATCATTTCACCACAACAACAATTATTTAAGTATTATATCATAAATTACACTATACTTCAATTACTTTTTTTATATAAAATATGTTGTTTTTTTGTAAAATTATGTTATAATGTATTTTGCAGTTTTATGTAATGAGAAGGCGATTATTTAATGTCTGTTTCATCAATTGTAAAAAAGCTTAAAAGTCCAACAGATATTTTCTTGAATTTTATAATAACTTTTTTCGGTGCTATTGCTTCTTTTTTCAGAAAGAGCTTTGAAATTTCCTCATCAAAAAAGTCAAAAATAACCGGTTGTATAATCGGTTCTGTTTTGATGATAGCGGTTGTTGTCTTTCATAATTCTTTTTTAGAAAAAAATATTTCAACAAAATGGTTTATGTTTGCTGCCGCTTTAATTTTACCTCTGATAATTTCACTATTGGTTATTTACAGAATAAAAATAAACAATGGCATCATTAAAAGAATATTTTTTGTTTTGTTATTTGCTTTAATGCCAATACTTACAATTACAATGAGCGAATGCCTCAATAATGTTTGGATATACGATATGACATATCTGGGATTTTTGGGAAATTATGCCATTGTGCTTTTGTTCTATTTCTTCTTTTATGCAGTATCCGGTAGCTTGCGTGTTGCCATTTTGAGCACTAACCCATTGGTTTACGGTTTTGCACTTGCGCATTCTTATATCGTAAGCTTCAGAGGCACACCTTTTATACCTATGGATTTTTTGAGTGTTACAACTGCCGCAAATGTCGGCAGTACATACGATTACACTCCTACGGATATTGTTATATTGGGAACATTATTGTTCATTCTCAGCGTTGTTATCGGAATCAGAATATCCACTCCGAAGTTTAAATTTATAACAAAGCTCGTCTCAAGAATTTTTACCGGCGTATTTTTTGCTGTTATAGTTTGCATATTTTATTTTACTTCGGTTTTTGCCGATGCCGGTATTAAACCTGATTTCTGGAATCAATCAAGAGGTTACAGAAATTACGGTTTTGTGTATAATTTTATTTGTAATACCAGATACTTGTATATGTCAGAGCCTAAAGGATACAACGCAAAAGAGATTTCAAATTATGTTGAAAAGGATATTGAAAATAAAGACTATGGCCCGGGCGAAAATTCACCTAATATAATCTGCATTATGAACGAATCTTTGGCAGATTTAAGTGTTCTCGGTGATTTTACAACTAATGAGGATTATATGCCTTTTATTCGCTCGCTTCAAGAAAATACGGTAAAAGGGAATTTGTATGTTCCCGTAATCGGTGCCGGAACCTCAAATACCGAATTTGAGTTTTTAACAGGTCATTCTACTGCATTTTTACCTTCCGGTAGCAACGCATATATGCTTTATATCAAAAATCCGGTTGCTTCTATATGTTCAACACTCGAAGCACAGGGATATTCTTCACTTGCTTTTCATCCTTATTATGCAAGCGGATGGAACAGAATTGATGTTTATAAAAATATGGGCTTTAACTCGTTTAAAAGTCTTGAAAACCTTATAGATATATCAATAATGAATGAATACACCAAAAACAGTTCAAACCCAGATTATATTCAAAAATTAATTAGTGAGCATTACCCGGACCGCAAAAATATGATTATAAGACAGTATATCAGCGATTCTTATAATTATAATGTTATTATAGATGACTTCAACAACAGAGATAAGACAAAGCCGTATTTTGTATTTAATGTTACGATGCAAAATCACGGTGGATACACTACATCGGCAAAGAATTTTATTCCGGATATAGAAATCACTTCAACCGATAAGCATTATAAAAAAGCCACAAATTATCTATCCCTTGTAAAACAAAGTGATATGGCATTTAAAGAATTGATAGAATATTTTAAAACGGTTAAAGAGCCTACTATAATTTGTATGTTCGGAGACCACCAACCTTCCATCGAAATGGATTGCATTTCCGAAATAATGGATGTTGATGACCTTTCAAAGATTACAATTGAGCAAGACCAGAAACGCCATATAACTCCGTTTGTTATTTGGGCTAACTATGATATTGAAGAAAAAACCATTGATAAGCTGAGTTCAAATTACCTTTCCTCATATTTGCTGAATATTGCGAATGTTAAACTCACAAATTATAATAAATATCTTATCGAGCTTTCAAAAACACTCCCTGTTATTGATACAGTAGGTTATATTGACAGTGAAGATAATTATTACAAGTGGTCAAGCTCTTCACCTTATACTAAGAAACTCAAAGAATACGAAAAAATACAGTACAATAATATTTTCGATTATAAAAACAGCGATACTGATACTTTCTATATTAACGGATATTCTGCCGAAGAAATCGCAAAGTCAATTGAAGAATCGGCAGATTCAAAGGATGAATAATGCGTAACACCACTCTTTGCCATATTGAAAGTGGCGGCAAATACCTTATGCTCCACAGAATAAAAAAGGAAAACGACCTCAATAAAGATAAATGGATAGGAATTGGCGGTAAATTTGAGGATAAAGAAAGTCCCGAAGAATGG
>JAZLFV010000221.1:0-19931 GCA_045615965.1 Acutalibacteraceae bacterium | reverse complement strand
AAGGGTGAAACCGAGCTTACGGCTGAAGAAAGACTCTTGCGTGCTATCTTCGGTGAAAAAGCAAGAGAAGTAAGAGATACCTCCCTTCGTGTCCCCCACGGTGAATACGGAACAATTGTTGATGTTAAGGTATTTACCCGTGAAAACGCATCGGAATTAAGCCCCGGCGTTAATGTTGTTGTTCGTTGCTACATCGCTCAGAAGAGAAAAATCTCTGTCGGCGATAAAATGGCAGGACGACACGGTAACAAGGGTGTTGTATCCCGTATTCTTCCAAGCGAGGATATGCCGTTCTTACCGGGCGGTACTCCGCTTGGTATAGTATTGAATCCTTTGGGCGTTCCTTCCCGTATGAACATCGGTCAGGTGCTTGAGGTTCATTTAGGCTATGCCGCTAAGGCGCTCGGCTGGAACATCTGTACACCCGTTTTTGACGGTGCGCACGAAGCCGATATCCGTGAATGCTTCAAAATGGCTGATATGCCGGAAGACGGTAAGGTTCAGCTTTATGACGGCAGAACGGGTGAGCCTTTCGATAACCGTGTAACGGTAGGTTATATGTATTATCTTAAGCTTCATCACCTTGTTGACGATAAGATTCATGCCCGTTCAACCGGTCCGTATTCACTTGTTACGCAGCAGCCTTTGGGCGGTAAAGCTCAGTTCGGCGGTCAGCGTTTCGGAGAAATGGAAGTTTGGGCGCTTGAGGCTTACGGTGCAGCCTATACTCTTCAGGAAATCTTAACCGTTAAATCAGACGATGTTGTGGGCCGTGTTAAAACATATGAGGCTATCGTTAAGGGACAAAATGTTCCGAAAGCGGGAATCCCCGAATCGTTTAAGGTTCTTATTAAGGAATTACAGTCGTTATCGCTTGATGTTAAGGTGCTTGACGGTTTAGGCGATGAGGTTGACCTTAAACAGAAATTTGACGATGATGACGATATAGGTCTTAATATTCCCGAAGTTGCCGATGAAATGGGCGAATCCGTTTCAAATGACGGCGAGTTTTTAGATGAGGGCTACGGTCTTCAGGACGAAAACGGCGAGGATATAGATTATTCAGACGAGGCTGACGGCGAAGACAATTTTGCCGACAGCGATGAAAATTAAGGAGGGCAAACAAATGGAAAATTCAAATGAGCTTGCATTCGAGTCCATAAAAATAGGTCTTGCTTCTCCGGAGCAGATAAGAAGCTGGTCTCACGGTGAGGTAACAAAGCCGGAAACCATAAATTACAGAACATTAAAGCCTGAGCAGGGCGGTCTTTTCTGCGAGCGTATTTTCGGGCCTCAAAAGGACTGGGAATGCCATTGCGGAAAGTATAAGCGCATCCGCTATAAGGGCAAAATATGCGAACGCTGCGGTGTTGAAGTAACGCGGGCAAAGGTTCGCCGTGAGCGTATGGGTACTATTGAGCTTGCCGCTCCCGTTTCCCATATTTGGTATTTTAAAACCATACCCTCAAGAATGGGACTTGTTCTTAACATTTCCCCGAAAAGTCTTGAGCAGGTGCTTTATTTCTCACAGTATATTGTAACCGACCCCGGTACTACTCCGCTTGAAAAGAAGCAGCTTTTAACCGAAAAGCAGTATTTGGATATGCGTGAAAAATACGAGGACGATTTTGAAGCCGGAATGGGCGCAGAAGCAATCAAAAAGTTGCTCTGCGAAATCGACCTTGAAAAGGAATGTGCCGAGCTTAAAGAAGAGCTTGAGAACACCGCCGGTCAAAAGCGCATCCGTATTTTAAAACGCCTTGAGGTTTTAGAGGCATTCCGTTTATCGGGCAACCGCCCCGAATGGATGATTCTTGATGTTATACCGGTAATCCCGCCAGACCTTCGCCCTATGGTACAATTAGACGGCGGCAGATTCGCAACAAGTGACCTTAATGACCTTTACAGACGTGTTATCAACCGTAACAATCGTCTTAAGAGACTTCTTGAGCTTTCTGCTCCCGATATAATTGTAAGAAACGAAAAAAGAATGCTTCAGGAAGCCGTTGATGCCCTTATTGATAACGGCAGGCGTGGTAAACCCGTTACAGGTCCTAACAACAGAGCTTTAAAATCTCTTTCAGATATGCTTAAAGGTAAGCAGGGACGTTTCCGTCAAAATCTTCTCGGTAAGCGTGTTGACTATTCAGGCCGTTCGGTTATCGTTGTAGGTCCTGAGCTTAAAATGTATCAATGCGGTGTTCCTAAGGAAATGGCACTTGAGCTCTTTAAGCCGTTTGTTATGAAGCGTCTTGTTGAAACAAACAAGGTTACAAATATCAAAACCGCCAGAAAGATGGTTGACCGTGCTTCGGGTGATGTTTGGGATGCACTTGAGCTTGTAATTAAAGAACACCCCGTTCTTTTAAACCGTGCGCCTACACTTCACCGCTTGGGTATTCAGGCATTCGAGCCGGTGCTCGTTGAGGGTAAGGCATTAAAGCTTCATCCGCTTGTTTGTACCGCTTATAATGCCGACTTTGACGGCGACCAGATGGCTATTCATATTCCGCTTTCGGCAGAAGCTCAGGCAGAAGCAAGATTCTTAATGCTTGCCGCTAACAACCTGCTTAAGCCTTCAGACGGTAAGCCTGTTGCCGTTCCTACTCAGGATATGGTTTTGGGCTCATACTATTTAACCATTGTTAAGCCCAATGAAATCGGCGCAAACAAGGTATTCCGTGATAAAAATGAAGCTATTATGGCTTATTCAGACGGTATTATAGGTCTTCATGCCCCCATCCGTGTTCGTATGACCAATAAAAACGGCGAATCCAAGCTTGTTTGGTGTACGGTAGGATTTATCATCTTCAATGAGTCAATTCCGCAGGATTTAGGCTTTGTAAACAGAGATGATAAGGCTCACGAATTTGACCTTGAATGGACATTCGCACTTAAAGACCCGAACAAAAACACAGTTGAATCTTATGATGAAATAATTCAGAATAAGGTTGGTAAGAAGCAGCTCGGTAAAATTATCGACCGCTGCATAGATATCCACGGAACAAGCCGCTCGGCAATAGTTCTTGATAACATCAAGGCAACCGGCTTTAAATATTCAACAAAGGGTGCTATTACGGTAGCCGTTATTGATGCCGTTATCCCGCCCGTTAAAAAGGATATTTTGGCTGACGCCGAAGCTCAAATTGATAAGGTTTCAAAGATGTACAGCCGTGGTCTTATTTCCAACGAGGAAAGAAGCCGCCATGTAATCGAAGTATGGAACAAGGCAACCGAGGATGTCGCCGATGCTCTTAAGGATAACCTTGATGAGTTTAACCCCATATTTATGATGGCAGACTCCGGCGCCCGTGGTTCTATGAGCCAGATTCGTCAGCTTGCAGGTATGCGTGGACTTATCGCAAACACCGCAGGTAAGGTTATCGAAGTTCCTATCCGTGCTAACTACCGTGAGGGACTTAATGTTCTTGAATACTTCATCTCCTCCCGTGGTGCCCGTAAAGGTCTTGCCGATACGGCGCTTAGAACTGCCGACTCGGGTTATCTTACCCGCCGTCTTGTTGATGTTTCGCAGGATGTTATCGTTCGTGAAAACGATTGCGGCACAGAGGAAGGTCTTACCATCTCCGATATTAAAGACGGCAACCACATCCTTGAAACATTGGAAGAGCGTCTTGTGGGCAGATATCTGCTTCATCCGCTTGTTGACGAGAAAACCGGCGAGGTTATCTGCGATAATGAGCATATGCTTACTAAGGACGATGCAAAACGCATTGTCGATTTGGGTATTGAGAAGATTGAAATCCGTTCAATACTCACCTGCCACAGCCATCACGGTGTTTGCCAGAAGTGCTACGGCGCAAACCTTGCAAACAACAAGCCGGTTACAATCGGCGAGGCTGTCGGTATTGTTGCCGCACAGTCTATCGGTGAGCCGGGTACACAGCTTACAATGCGTACCTTCCATACCGGCGGTATCGCATCAACCGAAGATATTACACAGGGTCTTCCCCGTGTTGAAGAGCTTTTCGAGGCAAGAAAACCGAAGCATTGCGGTTTGATTGCAAAAATTTCCGGCCGTGTAAGGCTAACCGAAGAAAAGAAGAGCAATGTTCTTTATATAACAAACGAAGAAACTATGGACGAAGAAAAAATTTCGATTCCGTACGGCGTTCGTACTCTTGTTAATGACGGCGACTATGTTGAAGCCGGTACTCCGATTACTCCGGGTGCAAAGCATCCGCAGGATATTTTGGAGGCTCAGGGTCCTGAAGCTGTTCAAAACTACATCATCTCCGAAATCCAGAATGCTTACCGTACACAGGGTGTTGATATCAACGATAAGCACATCGAAGTTATTGTTCGCCAGATGATGAGAAAGCTCCGTATTACCGATTCGGGAGATACAACTCTTATCCAGAATGTAAGCTATGAATACAAGGAAATAAGCGATGTAAACAAGGAAATAGATGCCCGCATTGCCGCAGGTGAGGAAAACCTCAAAAAAGCTACCTATCAGGCAACCCTTTTGGGTATTACAAAGGCTTCTCTTGCAACTGAATCGTTTATGTCTGCCGCTTCATTCCAGGAAACAACAAGAGTTCTAACCGAAGCCGCCATTAAGGGCAAGGTTGACCCGTTGTTCGGTCTTAAAGAGAATGTTATTATCGGTCAGTTAATCCCCGCCGGTACAGGTATGAAGGTTCCGGAAATCAATCCTTCAGAGCCGGATGTTCCGGAAACAGAGCCGGATGAGGAATTAGTTTTTACCGCTCAATAATTTTTTCTTGATTTTTTATAATCTTTGTGTTATTATTACTTTTGCTAACGAGTATTTGAAGGGAGTGACCATGATGAAAAAGGGAATTCATCCTGAGTATGAAAAGGTAACCGTTAAGTGTGCTTGCGGTGCTGAATTTGAAACCCGTTCTACAAAGAAGGATATTCATTTGGATATTTGCTCTAAATGCCATCCGTTCTTTACCGGAAAACAGAAATTGGTTGATACCGGCGGTCGTGTTGACAGATTTAAAAAGCGCTTCGGTATTGAAGAATAATTTGTTTTTAGCCGCAACTACAATCAAGGTAGTTGCGGTTTTTTTAAAATCAAACTAAACTTTCGCAAAGGGGATTATTATGAAAAGCTACATAACGGTAAGCGATATTTCATACGGCGAATATACCGAAAAGCATTCTCGGTTTATCGCAACGCTTTATCCCTGCACTTCGGAAGCGGAAGCGGCTCAGATACTAAGCAATCACAAATCCAAATATTTTGATGCCAGGCACAATGTTTACGCATATATTTTAAACGATAATACATCCCGTTTTTCGGATGACGGTGAGCCGCACGGTACTGCCGCAAAGCCGATACTTGATGTTTTAAGCCATAGCGGAATTGTTGATGCTATGCTTGTTGTAACAAGGTATTTCGGCGGCATTTTGCTCGGCACGGGAGGTCTTGTGCGTGCTTATTCAACCTCGGCAAAGCAGGCTTTGGATAATGCAAGCCCTAAATTTATGACAGAGTGTTCTGTATTAAGCCTTGATATCCCCTATTCTATGCAGGGCAAGCTGATGTCCCTTTTATCGGACACGGATGCAGATATAATAGAAACAAGGTTTGAAGATACCGTAAAGCTTTTATTTGCCGTAGAAAAAATAAATGCCGATGATTTTAACAAAAAACTATGTGAAGCTACCTCTTCAAAAATATGTGCCACACATAAATACGATAAAATTTTGCCGAAAACGATAAAAAAATAAAGGAGATTTAATTTTTTCTCCTAATAATATATACAGAAGGGTTAAAGGAGGATATTATGGAAAGCATACGAGAGATTAGCGAAAAAATCGAATATCAGATACTATCCCCCTTTGCACAAAAAAGTGCCGAAACCAAGGGCAGAGCCGTATTGGAAGAAAAATGTGAGCTTCGCACGGAATATCAGCGTGACCGTGACCGAATAATCCATTCAAAGGCATTTCGCAGATTAAAGCACAAAACGCAGGTGTTTATCTCACCCGAATCGGACCATTACCGCACACGCCTTACCCATACCTTAGAGGTATCACAGATAGCAAGAACGGTTGCAAGAGCATTAAGGCTTAACGAAGATTTAACCGAAGCCATTGCTTTAGGTCACGATTTGGGGCATACGCCTTTCGGCCATGCAGGAGAGCGTGCCTTAAACGATTTATTTGACGGCGGATTCACCCATTTTGAGCAGAGTGTGCGTGTTTGCGAAAGGCTCGAAAGAAACGGCAATGGTTTAAATCTTACCGCCGAGGTGCTTGACGGTATTCTTCACCACACCAAAGGCGACTGGGCATTCACGGGCGAAGGAAAAACAGTCAGGTACAGCGACCGCATTGCTTTTATTAATCACGATATAGACGATGCCGTAAGAGGCGATATTATAAGCGAATCGGATATTCCTAAGGAAATAACCGATTTTTTAGGGCATACAAAAAGCGAGAGAATAGATACCCTTGTTAAATCTCTTGTTAAAAGCTCAAACGGCTATGAAATTAAATTAGACAGCGAAACCGAAAAATACTACACTCTGCTACACGATTTTTTGTTTAAAGAGGTTTACACAAACCCGAAAGCCAAGTCGGAGGAAAGCAAGGTGTTCGGTCTTGTTGAGGGGCTTTACAGATATTATTCATATAATTTTCAAAAGCTACCCGAAGAATACCGCAATATCGCAAAAACGGAATCACCCGAGCGTGCGGCGGTTGATTATATTGCAAGTATGACCGACCATTTTGCCGTTACTACATACAATAATTTATTTATACCGAAATTTTGGTCGCTTTAAAACGAAGAAATTAAAAAGCAAAGGAGGTTTAAAGCTTGCCAATACCCGAAGAAATAATTAACGAAATAAAATATAAAAATGATATTGAGCAGGTTATAAACCCCTATGTTGCCTTAAAGCGCAGGGGCAAAAACCTTGTTGGACTCTGCCCTTTTCACGGCGAAAAAACGCCCTCATTTACTGTCTATCCCGAAAGCGGCTCATTTTATTGCTTCGGTTGCGGTGTCGGCGGAGATATATTTACCTTCACAAAGCTTATTGAAAATCTTGACTATATTGAAGCTATAAAGCTTTTAGCCGATAAAAGCGGAATCGTTATCCCGGAAAACGGTTATGACGATTCATTTTCAAAGCTAAAAGAAAGAATATATGATATCAACCGTGAAACTGCAAAATTTTATCACGAATATCTGATGTCGCCGAACGGAAAATGGGCGCTTGACTATCTTTTGGGCAGAGGTCTTTCGGTATCCACAATAAAGCATTTCGGTCTTGGTGCTTCTCCTGACAGTTGGGATGCCCTTATAAATCACTTAAAATCAAAAGGCTTTTCCGTTTCAGATATGATTTCGGCAAATGTTGTGGGGAAAAGCTCCAAAGGAACATATTACGACCGATTCAGAAAAAGAGTTATGTTCCCTATTATAAACATAAGAGGCAAGGTTATCGCTTTCAGCGGCAGAGCAATGCCGGGTGAGGACAAGCAGGGCGGAAAATATGTAAACACCTCTGACACACCTGTTTACAAAAAAAGCGAAAATCTTTTCGGTATGAATTTCGCCAAAAATTACTGCGATGAGCGAATTATTTTGGTTGAGGGCAATATGGATGTTGTTTCGCTTCATCAGGCAGGATTTGAAAACACCGTTGCAGCGCTTGGAACATCGTTTACATCAGAGCAGGCAAACATAATTTCAAGGTACACAAAAGAAATTATTTTAATGCTTGATGCCGATGCCGCAGGTCAAAAGGCAGTAAAAAGGGCAGGCGAAATTCTTAAAAATACGGGACTTAAAGTTAGTGTTGTTGTAATTCCCGATGGCAAAGACCCCGATGAGTTTATAAAGAAAAACGGCAAAGACAGATTTGAGGCCCTTTTAGGCGGTGCGGTAAGCGAGCTTGACTATAAGCTTTTCTCTGCCGTTAAGGATATTGATACATTTGGTACAGACGGCAAAATCGCCTATCTCAATAAGGCGGCAGAAATTCTTGCCGAAACAGATGACGATGTTACCCGTGACCTTTACATAAGCAATCTTTCTGCAAAGTTTGATATTTCAAAAAATTCTCTTACTGTAAAAGTAAATGAGCTCCGCAAAAAGAAAACAAGAGCAATAAAGAGAAAAGAATTTACCGATATTGTGCATCCTAAATTTGATAACACCGATGTAAATCCCGAAAGGCGCAAATATCCTGCCGCAACAGTAGCAGAGGAAACGGTTATATCGGTTTTGGCGGGGCATCCCGATTTTTTAGAGCAGGCAAAATCACGGCTTACTCCCGATGATATGATAACAACCTTTAACAAGCGGCTTTATAAAATGCTTTGCGAATGCATTGAAAGCGGATTTAACCCTGATATTTCATATTTCGGCGAAAAGCTCGATACAAAAGAATTCAGCTTTTTAACTTCGCTTTTCAATAGCGAAAAAGGCAGAAAAAATCCACTTACCGTATTAAATGACAGTATAACGGTAATATTAGATGAGAAAGCTCGCATAAAGATGCAAAATGTAAGTTCTATGTCTAATGACGATTGGGCGAGAACCATGCAAGAAATTATAGACAAAAAAACAAAGGGGAAACAATAATGGCAAAAATTGATGAAGAAAAAAAAGAGCCTATAAACATGGCGGATACAGAAGCTTTACTTGAAGATGAGCATAAAGATTCAATTGACGATATCGAAAATGCTCCCGATGATTTGGATGAGCTTTTTGAAGAACCGCCCATACTTGATGTGGATTTTGATGAGGAACCCAGCGAGGCCGATTTACAGCTCGAAGAAGTAGACATCAATAATCTTGAGGACGATGAAACATTAAGACTTATGTCGCTTGACGACCCAGTTAAAATCTATCTCCGTGAAATAGGCCGTGTTCCTCTTCTCTCCTCCGATGAAGAAATCGAGCTTGCAATAAAAATTTCAGACGGTGACGAAGCCGCAAAACAACGCCTTACGGAAGCAAATTTGCGTCTTGTTGTAAGTATTGCAAAGAAATATGTAGGCAGAGGTATGTATTTCCTTGACCTTATTCAGGAAGGCAATGTAGGCCTTATAAAGGCGGTCGATAAGTTCGACCATACCAAAGGCTTTAAGTTTTCCACCTATGCTACTTGGTGGATTCGTCAGGCAATTACAAGAGCTATTGCAGACCAAGCAAGAACTATACGCATCCCCGTTCATATGGTTGAAACGATAAACAGGCTTAAAAAGGTTCAAAGCCAGCTCCTTCACGAAAACGGTTACGAGCCCAACGAAGAGCTTATTGCCGAAAAAATGGGACTTTCGGTTGAGCGTGTGCGTGAAATAATGCGTGTTGCTCAAGAGCCTGTTTCTATGGAAACCCCCATAGGTCCTGAAGAAGACTCCCGTCTTATGGATTTTATCCGTGATGAAGATGCCTTGGCTCCTGACGATGCCGCACTCAAAACCATCACAAATGAGGATATTGATACCGTACTTCACACCCTTACAAAACGTGAGGAAGATGTTATACGCCTCCGTTTCGGCTTAAAAGACGGCAGATGCCACACATTAGAGGAAGTCGGCACAGAATTTAATGTAACGAGAGAACGAATAAGACAGATTGAGGCAAAGGCTTTGAGAAAGCTCCGCCACCCTGTCAGAAGCAATAAATTTAAGGAAAGATAAATATGGTATACACATATACAACCCGTGGGGTGTGCTCAAGAAGCATAAACATCGAAATTGAGGGAGATACGCTCAAAAACATCGAATTTATAGGCGGTTGTAACGGGAATTTAAAGGGTATTTCAAGCCTTGTAATGGGTATGAAAATAGATGAAGTTATCGAAAAATTAAAGGGTATCAGATGCGGATACAAGGATACATCATGCCCTGACCAATTAGCTACAGCTCTTGAAGCAATAAAAGAAAAGCTTTGATTTTTATTATATCAACAAAGGGAGGAAAGCAATATGGCAGACGATTTTGATATGAAAATTGCGGGTGAACGGCCGTCTGACGATATTAAGCGCCGACAGTCGGGATTAGGCAACGGCTTGGAAATTTCAGCCGAGCTTACAAAAAAAGCCAAGGCAGTAGGAAAAACAGTTGCCGAAAGCTATATGAGCGATGTTTTAAATCAAGATGCAACTATCGAAAACGGTCAGCTTATTTTACAGAGAAAATTGCTCCTTTCCTTTACCGCAACAATAGGATTTGAGCAATATATAAAAAACGACTCCCTTTCAGGTGTTGCACAGAAAAGCTTTTTAGATACAATTAAATCGGCAGACCGTGAGCTTTACAAAAGCTCGTCTGACACAGGCGCTTTCTCGTTTTACTACCTTGCATTCAGGCGTGGAAACGATATAGAACGCCGTATGGGGCAAACATTTGCAATGTTATGCTCGCACGATGGTGACCCGATTTTTGAAGAATTGGGCGAGGCTCTTTTTTGCTGGTTTTCCTCGGTTGTGAGAAAAGCGGTAGAATCCGCAGATATTTATAAAAATATTTAATTTTCGTAATTTTTTCGATATTTTTTGATATTTTTTAAAAAAAGTATTGACAAATACAATACCTTATGATATAATTTTTTTGTCGTCTGAAGGGCGGCAAAACAGTTGGTGTTGATTGCGGTAAGGGTCCACCTGTTCCCATTCCGAACACAGAAGTTAAGCTTACTTGCGCTGAAAATACTTGGCGGGCAGCTGCCTGGGAAGATAAGTAGATGCCAACACTTTAAATGGGGATTGCCAATAGGCGGTCCTTTTTTTATTTTGCAATTTTCAGCTTCCGGCTTCTTTTAAATTCACCTTCTTTTGAATATTCTGTACGGCGCTTACGGTTTTTATTACCGTGAGCGTTTTTTCATTTTCAATCACTTCCGTTTTTAAGGTCTTATATTCAATAAAATTTTCATTTTCTATTTCGTTTTGTATATCTTTTTCCAGCATTTCTTTAAGCTTTTCCTTTGAATATTTAACCTTTATTTTCTGTTTTATGTAAAATGTTTTTGTGCTGATTCCCACCGGCATATTTCTGCCGAAAAGCTTAAAGCTTTCTTTTTTGGATTTCGATATATACGGCTCTTTTATACTGCCTAAATAAAGCGGTATATGAAATGATAATATATCAAGGGTTTTACGGTTTATTTTACCCTTATCGGTATATTCCGTTACGATAAAATCAGCCGCTTTTTTGAATGTTCTTTCACACCTTGCGGTTATTGTCCCGCTTGAATTTAAATATACAGTACTCTCACCCACACTCGTAATTCCCGAAACCAGAATATCGCCTTTTTTTACGGTATCGCCTATGCTTACAACCGTTTCGCCCGAAACAACATCTATTGCGGTAATTTGACCGTCTTGCGTTGCAATAAGATTACACGGCGGTTTTGTCTTGTTTACTTTTCCGTTCGGTACATTCACATTAACTGTAACTGTACTGCCCTCTATATTAACCGATGCCCAATCAAGATTTTCGCATTTAAGCAAAAGCTGTTGAGCGGTTATGTATGTATCTATTTTGCTTTTCTTTGCTCCTGCAACAATTCCTATATCATTTACATACTCTAAAATTTCGCTCTTATTTACCGGCTTGTTGCTTACTATTTTAACATCAAACACAAATAGTGTTGAAAATTTAAGCAGAATAAAAAATACAACCGCTCCGAGCATAAAGCCTACTCTTTTTGAATGCTTTTTTATCTTAAAGCATAACCCACTTTTACTGATTATCTTAATTTTGGTTCTTGTCTTATGCTTTATGCCTTTTAGCATTTTAAAATCTGAAGGTTTCATTTTTCCGGTAATAAGACCGTTTTTAAAATGCAAATTCCAAACCGAAATTCGCTTTTTATAAAGCATATCCAAAAATTTTTCTATGTTATCACCGGAAATTTCAACCGTGATTACACCGTAAATTTCCGTTATAATATTAATCATTTTATATCTTCTCCCGAATTAAAAATTCCACCGCTTCTATACTTCCCGATACAGTTACTGTTTTATCGTCAAAACCGGTTATATTAAGCCCTTTTCCGCAAATAGACATACTTCCGTCTTTTAAATTCAGCTTTATGTATGTATCGCTGAATTCAAGCACACCCGAAAAGCCCTCAACTTCTATTTCCCTGTTTGAAAAAATCTCGGTTCGTGTTCCGCTTGAAAGCATTCGTGAAGCAGGCGAAAAATTAAGCCTTGCCCTTTTACCCGATTTAAACTTAAAATCTTTTTTCATACTATCGCCCTCTCCCTTTAATTCTATGAAGAAATCAAAGAAAAAAGTATTTTAATAATTAAAAAACATATAAATTTATCGGGTGATTTTTTTGAAAAAATTTGCTGAAATTCTTATATGTTTACTCGCATTTGTATTTTTTATTTCACTTATATTTTTCCCTGAAACGGCATACTCCTGCGCAAAAAACGGACTATATATTTGCGCAAGCACGGTTATTCCCTCACTTTTTCCGATAACATTTGCTTCAATTTTCATAATGCTGATTTTGAAAAACAAAAAGCTTAAATTATTAAACAAATTCGCCGAAAAAATTCTTAAATCAAACGGATACTGCCTTTTAATTTTTTGTTTTTCGCTTATCGGTGGATATCCAACTGGTGCAAAGCTTATAAATGAAGCATACAAAAACAAAAAAATTCCAATGGAAAAGGCACAAAGTATGTGTCTTTATTCGGTAAATTCAGGTGCGGGATTTGCTGTAACTGCGGTGGGCTTAGGAATTTTCGGCTCAAAGGAAATAGGTTTTGTGCTATATGTATCGGGCATTTTATCGGCAATAACCCTCGCTTTGGCTTTTAATTTTTTAAAAGGCGCAAGATTTATAAGGCAATCAGATAGCTTTAAAAGCAATCAAAATATTGCCGAAATTTTTACTCTTTCTGCTGCAAATGCTTCAAAAACTGTACTTTCAATTTGCGGATTTGTGGTTCTCTTTTCTGTTATAAACGGAATGCTTAAAAGATTTAAATATTTAAAAAGTCTTTGCTTTATTACCGAAATAACATCGGCTTTAACCCTTACAAAAAACATTTACTTTATTGCTTTTTTGCTATCTTTCGGCTCGTTAAGTGTTTTATTTCAGATTATTTCGGCGGCAAACGAAATAAGGCTTAATATTATTAAACTTTTCCTTGCAAGAATTTTTGCGGGTGTTTTATCTTTTTTTTACACTTTTTTGATTCTAAAGTTATTTAAAATTACTCTGCCTACTCTTTCAAACTGTGTGGATTTTGGAATAAAAGACTCCGTTTCGGGTATTCCTGCCGCAATTTCTCTTGCAGTATTAATAATTCTTTTGATAATATCCCTTGAAAATAAAAAAAATGGTGGAAATTTAAAAGAAGATTTGTTAAAATAAAACTAATCGGGAGGGATAAATTTGGGCAATAAATTTTTTAACACTAAAAAGTATCGCAGTTGTTCTTGCTGCGCTTACGGTATTGTTTCGCCGTATATTGATGAGGTTTTATGCCAAAAACACGGCGTATGCGATAAAAGAGATTACTGCCGTAGTTTTAAATATGATGTATTAAAACGAGAGCCTGAACGCATTGTTCCCGATAGGAATTTCACAAAAGATGATTTTTCACTTTGATATCTTAAATTTTGGTTGAAAAAATGTGTAATTTGTGGTAAAATATTAAAGTAAACTTAAGAGTTTTGAAAGGATTGAAAATTTAATGAACGCATTAAACAAAAAGACGGTTGATGATATCAATGTTAAAGGTCAGCGTGTGCTTGTCCGCTGTGACTTTAATGTTCCGCTTAAAAACGGTGTTATCACCGATGAAAACCGTATTGTTGCCGCACTTCCGACCATTAAAAAGCTTATAAATGATGGCGGAAAGGTTATCCTCTGCTCCCATTTAGGTAAGCCGAAAGGTGAGCCTAAGCCTGAGCTTTCTTTAGCTCCCGTTGCAGTTCGTCTTTCCGAGCTTTTGGGCAAGGATGTTGTTTTTGCCGCAGACGATAATGTTGTAGGCGAAAATGCCAAAAAGGCAGTTGCCGAAATGAATGACGGCGATGTTGTTCTTTTACAGAACACCCGTTACCGTGCAGAAGAAACCAAAAATATCGAAACATTTTCTGCCGAGCTCGGCTCACTTGCAGATGTTTTCATAAACGATGCTTTCGGTACAGCCCACAGAGCTCATTGCTCAACTGTCGGCGTTGTATCTTATGTAAAGGAAGCTGTTGCAGGATATCTTATCGGCAAGGAGCTTAAATATTTAGGTAATGCCGTTGATAATCCTGAGCGTCCGTTTGTTACAATTTTGGGCGGCGCAAAGGTTGCAGATAAATTAACTGTTATCGAAAATCTCCTGAATAAAGCCGATACCCTCATAATCGGCGGTGGTATGGCTTATACCTTCCTTGCCGCAAAGGGTTACGGTATAGGCGCTTCACTTTTCGACAGCGAAAAGCTCGATTATTGCAAGGATATGCTTAAAAAAGCAGAAGAAAAAGGTGTTAAGATTCTTCTCCCAATTGATTGCGTTATTGCGAAATCTTTCCCTGACCCGATTGATGCTGAGCTTGACGCAAGCATTGTTGACGCTGATAAAATCCCCGATGATATGATGGGACTTGACATAGGTCCCAAATCCTCAAAGCTTTTTGCAGATGAGGTTATGAACGCAAAAACCGTTGTTTGGAACGGACCTATGGGTGTATTTGAAAATCCGACACTTGCAAAGGGTACTATAGCAGTTGCAAAGGCTCTTGCTGATTCATCTGCAGTTACGGTAATAGGCGGCGGCGATTCGGCAGCGGCTGCAAACACATTGGGCTTCGGCGATAAGATGACCCACATTTCAACCGGCGGCGGCGCTTCCCTTGAATTCCTTGAAGGCAAAGAGCTTCCCGGTATTGCCGCACTCAACGATAAATAATATTTAAATAAACAATTTCGGCGGTTGTTTTATACCGCCGAAATTTGTGCATATTTTTAAAATTAAAAGCATAGGAGTAATAAAAATGGATAAGCTTAAAAGAAATACAGTTATCGCAGGTAACTGGAAAATGAACAAAACCCCCGATGAAACCACCGCACTTATAAATGAAATGAAGCCGCTTGTAAGCGGTGCAGACTGCAAGGTTGTTCTCTGCGTTCCGTTTGTTGATATTGATGCAGCTGTTAAGGCTGCAGAGGGCAGTAACATTGAAATCGGTGCAGAAAACGTACATTTTAAGGAGTCGGGCGCATTTACAGGTGAAGTAAGCGCAAATATGCTTAAAAACTGCGGCGTTAAATATGTTGTTGTAGGTCACAGCGAAAGAAGACAGTACTTCGGCGAAACCGACCAAACAGTAAATCTCCGTGCGCTTGCCGCTTTGAATGCAGGTCTTACCGCTATTATTTGCGTTGGCGAAACCCTTGAGCAAAGAGAACTCGGCTACACCGAAACTCTGCTTAAATTCCAAACCAAAATGGCTCTTACAAATGTTTCAAAGGAACAGCTTAAAAATGTTATAATCGCTTATGAGCCTGTTTGGGCTATCGGCACGGGCGTTACTGCTACCGCAGAGCAGGCAGACGAGGGCAACGGCTTTGTAAGAAGCGCTATTGCAGAGGTTTACGGGAAAGATGTTGCCGAAACAGTTACCGTTCAGTACGGCGGCTCTATGAATGCCAAAAATGCAGAAGAATTACTCTCAAAGGTTAATGTTGACGGCGGTCTTATCGGCGGCGCCTCATTAAAGGCTGAGGATTTCTCGATTATCGTTAAAGCCGCAAGCAAATAATTCTTTAAGGTGAAGCAAATGAAAAAACCTGTAGTTTTAACCATTATGGACGGCTTCGGAATAAACCCCGAGGATAAGGGTAATGCAATTAAATTTGCAAAAACTCCCCGTCTTGATAAAATTTTAAGCGAATGTCCCGTAACGCAAATCGGCGCATCCGGTCTTGATGTCGGTCTGCCTGACGGTCAGATGGGTAACAGCGAGGTAGGCCACACAAACATCGGCGCAGGCAGAGTTGTTTATCAGGAGCTTACCCGTATCACCAAATCGGTTGAGGACGGCGATTTCTTTAAAAACGAAGCATTTTTAAATGCTATTGAAAATTGCAAAAATAATAACAGCGCTCTTCATCTTATGGGGCTTTTATCCGATGGCGGAGTTCATTCGCACAATACGCATCTTTATGCTCTTTTAAGACTCGCTAAGCAAGCCGGACTTACAAGGGTTTATGTTCACGGTCTTTTAGACGGGCGTGATGTTCCCCCGTCCTCTGCTGCAGATTATATTGATGAGCTTGAAAGCGAAATGAAAAAAATCGGAGTCGGCAAAATTGCCACCGTTATGGGCAGATTTTACGGTATGGACCGTGACAACCGCTTTGAACGTGTGGGCAAGGCATATGCCGCACTTGTTTACGGCGAGGGTATTATTGCCGATGATGCTGCAAAAGCAGTCAGAAAGTCTTATACGGTTAAAGACGAAGAGGGCAAATTCTTAACAGATGAGTTTGTTCTTCCGACAGTTATAACCGAAACAGAGCGCATTAAAACGGGTGACAGCGTTATATTTTTTAATTTCCGCCCAGACAGAGCAAGAGAAATTACAAGGACATTTGTTGATGACGATTTTTTGGGCTTTGAAAGAAAAGGTGGCAGACAAAATGTATTTTATGTTTGTATGACCCAGTATGATGCTTCTATGCCGAATGTTCAAATAGCCTTTAAACCCGAAAGCCTTACAAATACTTTGGGTGAATTTTTATCAAAAAACAGTATGACACAGCTTCGTATCGCCGAAACCGAGAAATATGCTCATGTAACATTCTTCTTCAACGGCGGCCGTGAGATTATGTTTGACGGCGAGGACAGAATACTTGTAAATTCGCCAAAGGTTGCAACCTACGATTTACAGCCCGAAATGAGTGCCAACGAGGTTTGCGACAAGGTTTGCGAGCAGATTGAAAGCGGAAAATACGATGTTATCATCCTTAATTTTGCAAACTGCGATATGGTAGGCCATACAGGCATATTTGATGCGGCAGTAAAGGCAGTTGAAACGGTTGACACCTGCGTTGGCAGGGTTGAGGACAGCACCCGTAAAATGGGAGGCGTTATGCTTCTTACCGCTGACCACGGCAACGCCGACAGAATGCTTGATACAGATGGCTCACCCTTTACCGCACACACAACAAATCCCGTTCCGTTTGCCGTTATCGGAAAGGATTGTTCGCTTCGTGAGGGCGGAAAGCTCTGCGACATAAGCCCTACAATAATTAAGCTGTTAGGTCTTGAGCAACCCACCGAAATGACGGGAAAATCAATAATCCTTTAACTTTTTAAAGAATCCTGCTATAGCAAAACCGCCGAAGAAAAATCTTCGGCGGTTTATTTTTCATATTTCAGTATTTCTTCAACTGAACAATCAAGAAATCTACAAAGGTCATCAATAGTTTGAGTGCTTATAGGTTTATTATGCTTAAGCCTATCGATTAAACTTCGGCTCACGCCAAAATTGTTGATAAGTTTATATGTTGAAACGCCTTTTTTCTTTAATGTTTCATAAAAAGGCTTATAAGTTATCATATAAATCACCTTTTGTTATTTTCATAACAAAATTGTAAATTATACACTTTTTATTGACAATGCTCTATATATAGAGTATAATATTTATGTCAAATATAAAAAAAGGGGAATTTTTATGACAATTAACAGAAAATGTCCAAAATGCGGAAGTGATAAAGTTCAGCTTTCAAATGAAAGAAGTAAACACGGTTGTATGTGGTTGATTTTATTTGGATGGTATTATATTTTTTGGGTATTTATTAAATGGTGTATCGGATTTATGATACTGTCTATGTTTGATTGGTGGATGGCAATTATTAAGAAATGCACAGGAAAAGGCTATCTTTGGAAATGCAAGCGTTGGTTTAGCGGAACAAAAAAAATTTACTATTGTCACGATTGCGGACATAATTTCAGAGCGTAATACATAAGAACCCGTCAAAGGAAAATCCTCTGACGGGTTCTTATGTATTTGTTTTTTATATTTTGAATGTTTCCTTTGCTTTGGCTCTTGTTTCTTCATTCCAAGTGCCGTTTTGCTTGCTTTCGGCACGGAATTTTTTATAGCTTTGAATTTTTGCTTCAACGCAAACAATCAAAAGCACGGCAAAAAGTGAAGCGATATCATAAATCCATTCGTATTCCTTGGTATTTGCCTTTGCGCCTAAAGCTATCATATATGCAATTATGCAGACGGGCAAAACCGCCAACACGATTTTATTGACCATTTCGGGTAATGAAATTCCGATATGGTCTGACTGCAAAAGCAGATGATTTATAAATACAATGAAATAAAGCGCCGTTAAAACAAACGGGATAAGCTTTAAAATAACTGCATCCTTTGACGAAATACCGTTTACGGCAACCGTTAAATTATCAGCGCAAATATAGAAAATCAAAGCTCCGAGCGTTGCTTTTTGGCAGTTTGTTTCGCCATTTTTAAGGCTTATAAGAAGGATTATCAAAAGCGCCGCTATAAGAAAATGCGGAAGTGCAACAAGATTATTACCCGACTTTTCGATTGCCAAAACACCTGCAATAAGATAAAAAATTTCGGCAAACATTGCGCTTAATAAAAGCGTGTTTGAATTTGTAAAAAAAGATTTTTTCATTATATCACGTCCTTTATGTTGATATCATTCTACCATTTATTGCAATTCTTTTCAAGTACAGTTGTCTAAAATTTCAAAGATTTTTTCAGAATCCTTTAAAAAATCGCATTTATGAGTTTTTAGTGAAATAAATCCGCTGTTTTGAGTAGCCGAAAGCTTATCAAGCTTTAAAATCTTATCTTCATACGAAATATCCGACATATGATTTATAACATAATACAACTTGCCGTTTATTTTACCGCTATTTTCTGTCAAAAACCTTTTTGCCAACGGACATACATCCTCGCACCAAATAGGAGCTACAAGAATAATTCTATCGTATTCCCCGATTGGCAACTTTGATTTATACGGCAGGATTTCGGGGAGCTTACTCTTAAGCCCCGTAACGGCGGCAGAAATATATCCAAACACCGATTTATAGCTTTTACCGTTTGTTATAAACAAAAGCTCTGCATCAAGCTCATTCGAAAGCTTTTCTGCAATTTTCTTTGAAGTGCCGCTTCTTGTGCAGTAAACGCAAAGAGTTTTCATATATTCTCCTTTCAAATATCAAGATAACTAATATTATATCTTGGTTTGTTTTCTGTTTTTTCCCCGTATTCAATCGCCTTTGCAGGACACAAATTTATGCACGCCATACAATGAGTACAGTTTTTACCCCACTCTATTTTTCCGTTTTGAAGCTTAATATTTGAAAGGGGACAAAGCAGTTCGCATTTTCTGCACAAAACGCAGTTTTCATTCGCTTTAAAGTTCTTTGCCTTTGCGAAAAATTTAAAATACGGCTTTACCGTAAGCTTTGTTACGGCGTAAACTGCCTTGCTTACCTTTTCCTCTTTAAACGGAGATTCGCATTTTATTATATCCGAAATCCTATTAATTTCGGGTATGGCAGCTTTTATTGTTTTCAGATTTTCGGCGCTTTCCTTTGTTTTAAAATAAACTATGTAGTTTTGAGGCATTATAATATGCTCTGTACCCATATATGTAAGTCCTTTTTTATCGCAAAGCTTTTTATAAAAAATTCCGCTTGCACTTTCCTTGCCTGCGCCTGTCATAACAAACCATACCTTTTTTGCGCCCGAAAACGATGATGCCTTTAAAAAATCATAAAACACAGTCGGCGGAGCAAAAACATAAATAGGTGCTACAAAAACAAATCTTTCTTTATCGTTAAAGTTCCCGATTTTTCCGCTTTTTATATATTCATTTGCAGAAATTGTTTTATCATTTAAATTTTCCGCCAATTTTTCCGCAACAAATTTACTGTTACCCGTACCCGAAAAATATA
>JAZLFV010000220.1:0-2532 GCA_045615965.1 Acutalibacteraceae bacterium | reverse complement strand
TAATAAAGATTGTGGTTCTTTTGTGTATATTGATTTTCATAATCAGTTATATGCACTATGCAGCGGAAAGCATGCACTGAAAGAGCGGAAAGCGTGCACTCGATGGCCGTGCAGTATGCTCTGCTTTATCGGTATTTACACTTCTTTAGGTAATAGAACCATGGCAAGTTTCCAGGATGGTGAAAGTGCTTATAGAAGTTTCAGTTTTAAAGTCGATTATCTTTTGAATGCATTGATTACAGAGCGTGAAATGTATCAGAATTGATTAGTAAAAACTAACAATCTTCACACGAATTTAAAAATAGATATTGCAATTTACAGCTAATCTGCACCGCACGGGCGCGCCGCAATAACCATCCACGATTTGCTACCCGCCACCAGGAACCATCCCCACCGCCATATGTGGCGAGCCCATCCGGCATACTTATTATTGAAAAATAACGTGTTTTCGTTTATAATTTGCTTGAAAATCAGTCAGTTCACAGACTACTATATTTATGCAAGGAGGATGAGTAATGGGATTATTAGACAGACTTATTCGTAAGGGAACCGATGCCGTCGTAAACGGTGTCATTGATTCAATCACCGGCAGCAATTCAAAGCCGGCTCAACCGGCAGTTTCACAGCCAAATCGTGTTACACAGCCGACAGCTCCCACAGTTCATGCTAAAGAAGTCGATGCCGCCACAAAAATTCGCAACGTTTTAAATGGTCAGTTTTCTCAGTATTCGTTCAAGGAAAACGTATCGCCCACATTATTCGGCGGTGAAGGCAAATTTCTTGATTACTCATTTGTCATATACGACGGCGCTACGCCCAAGTTAATAATTATGATGATCGGAAAAACCACCTGCAGTTCAAGATATTATCGCTGGTCCAAGGAAGTTGCGGACAAAAACAACATTACGCTCATCAACTTTGTTGAGCACTATCCCAACGAAATTGCTTATATTTCCGAGCGTCTGCATAAGTATTTATAAAATACATTGTATTTTTTGCAAATATTTACACCACTAATCCACTGATTTATAAATGACGTGAATTTTTTGCTGATTTTTGCACCACGAATCCACTGATTTATTAGTATTAACCAACAAATATCATATCCGTCAAAAAAGAAAGAGAAATGCATTTTTGCACCTGTGAAGGGTGAAGCGTAATATTTTGTGTGTTTTGCAGGTAACCTTATTGCGTTCAGCCCGGTATCATAAGCATAGCTTATTTCAAAGCTTTTTCTCTTTCTTTTTTTATACCGTATTTCAGCATGTACCCAAACGCACGCATAAGGAGACTTGCCGTGAGCTTAATCGATTATCTGTGTGATGCCAATAAGTGGCAGGAATATTTCGAATACAAAAAAGACCGGCAGCATCTTAGCAAACGCGATCTCGAAACTCTCCGACGTTACATCGAAACCCGTGAATACATGCCCATCGTTGAAAAAATTACCGATGGTACATACATTTGGTCATATCCCATAAAGAAAACCATTAATAAGAGTGGTACAAAAAAGAAACGCGTTGTTTATACCTATACGGAAAATGAAACGCAAATATTAAAGTTTCTGGCATTTCTGTTGTATCGTTATGACGATAGCGTAAGTCGCCACTGTTACTCTTTCCGTCGAAGCCTCACCGCCAAAGATGCGATATCCGATATCCTGAAGATTTCAAATCTTGGAGAATTCTATTCCGTTAAAGCCGACATCAGCAACTACTTCAATTCCATGCCAACCGACAAAATGCTTGGCGAGCTTAATAACGTCATCGGAAACGACGCACGTTTATACGAAGTTCTCTCTGAGATTCTTTCACAAAATATTGCGATTATCCAAACCGAATCCGGCGAAGCAACAGTAGCCGAGCAGCGCGGTGCCATGGCAGGCGTGCCTGTTTCGGCCTTTTTGGCAAATATCTACCTGAAATCTTTGGACGATTTGTTTGAAAATATGAACGTTCCGTATTTCAGATATTCAGATGACATTCTGATTTTTGCCGAAAGCAAAGAAAAAGCAGCCGAGTACCTCGAACTGCTTACTTCACATGTAAACTCCAAGGGGCTGGCAATTAATGAATCCAAAACAGTAATAACTCCCCCTCATTCGGAATGGGAATTCCTTGGTTTTGCTTACAAAAACGGCAAAATTGACTTATCTTTAGTCACCATCGGCAAAATGAAAGCCAAGATAAAAAGAAAGGCCCGCGCACTGTACAGATGGCGGACCCGCAAAAACGTCTCCTACGAAAAAACCGCGCAGAAAATGATAAAAATATTCAACAAGAAATTTTTCGACGAAGAAGGCGAAAACTCCTTTACCTGGAGTCGTTGGTTTTTCCCCGTATTATCCTCATCCGATGGACTTGCAGAGCTCGACCGATACCTGGTTATGTATCTTCGCTATCTGTCAAGCGGCCGTCACTACAAAGGAAATTACTCCGTAAAATACGAAACTTTAAAATCTTTGGGGTTGCAAAGCCTCGTAAACGAATACTACAAAAGCAACGGACCTCGGTGACCTGCTCAGGTACGGGG
>JAZLFV010000219.1:0-2827 GCA_045615965.1 Acutalibacteraceae bacterium | reverse complement strand
ATAATGATAATATTATATATTATTTAAAAAGAGTTTGCAATCGCTTTTTTCAAACTCTTAACAGAGGGTGTTTTTAATGAAAAAGTACAATGTTGGAATTATCGGCGCTACGGGTATGGTTGGTCAGAGATTCGCTTTGCTTCTTGCAGACCATCCGTGGTTTAATGTTACGGCCCTTGCCGCAAGCGGAAGAAGCGCCGGAAAAACCTATGAGGAAGCCGTTTCGGGCAGATGGGCTATGACATCTCCCATACCCGAAAATTTAAAAAGCTTAAAGGTTTTTGATGCAACAGACGATATAGATGAAATTGTTTCGGCGGTTGATTTTGTATTTTGCGCCGTTGCAATGAAAAAGGATGAGATTTTAGCTCTTGAAGAAATGTATGCCAAAAAGGAATGTCCGGTTATCTCCAACAACAGCGCAAACAGGAAAACTCCCGATGTTCCGATGGTTATTCCGGAGCTCAATCCCGACCATATTGAAATTATTAATGCACAAAGAAAGCGCCTTGGAACAAAGAGAGGCTTTATTGCCGTAAAATCAAACTGTTCGCTTCAAAGCTATGTCCCCGCACTTTATCCGCTTGATGAAAAGTTCGGTGTCGAAAAGGTGCTTGTTTGCACATATCAGGCAATTTCGGGAGCAGGCAAAACCTTTGAGCGTTGGCCCGAGATTATTGATAATGTAATTCCTTTTATCGGCGGAGAAGAGGAAAAGAGTGAAACCGAGCCCTTAAAAATCTGGGGTAAAATCGAAGGTGATAAAATCGTTCCCGCCGTTTCTCCCAAATTTACGGCTCAATGTCTTCGTGTTCCCGTTTCAGACGGCCATATGGCGGCGGTTTTCGTAACCTTTAAAAATAAGCCGTCAAAGGACGAAATATTAAATGTTTGGAAAGAGTTTTCGGGTGTTCCGCAGGAGTTAAAGCTTCCGCACGCTCCAAAGCAATTCCTCAATTATTTTGAAGACGACAATATGCCGCAAACAAAATTAAACCGTGATTTAGAGGGCGGTATGGCTATTTCGTGCGGCAGACTCCGTGAAGATACACAGTATGATTACAAGTTTGTATGCCTTTCGCACAACACATTAAGAGGAGCTGCCGGAGGCGGTGTGCTTTTGGCTGAGCTTCTTGCCGCAAAGGGCTATTTCGACTGAAAAAATAATTTATTTCAAAGGGGATAATTATATGAAAAAAACAGTTTTCGAGGGTGCGGCAACCGCACTTATTACTCCTATGAATGATGATACATCGGTAAATTTTGAGCGGCTTAAATCGCTTGTTGAAGAACAAATTGAAGGCGGCATTGATGCGCTGGTTATTTGCGGAACAACCGGTGAAAAATCCACTCTCCGTTACGATGAGCATGTTAAGGTTATCGAGGTTGCGGCAAAAGCGGCAAACGGCAGAGTTCCGATTATCGCCGGAACGGGCAGTAACGATACCGTTTATTCGGTTGAGCTGTGCTCCGATGCCGAAAAGGTCGGCGCAGATGCTTTTTTGATGGTAGCGCCTTATTACAACAAAACCTCGCAAAACGGTCTTATCGCACATTATACCTATATTGCCGACCGTGTAAACAAACCGATTATTCTTTATAATGTTCCCTCACGCACAGGCGTTTCAATAAAGCCGTCTACCTATAAGGAGCTTTCAAAGCATTCGAATATCGTTGCGGTAAAGGAAGCGAACGGTGATTTATCAAGTGTTGCCGAAACAAAATATCTTTGCGGCGACCAATTAGACATTTATTCAGGCAACGATGACCAAACTGTTCCAATTATGTCTTTAGGCGGAAAGGGTATTATTTCGGTTTTGTCTAATATAATGCCATCGTATATGCACTCTCTTGCGTATGAATATCTGCACGGTGATAAGCAAAAAGCCGCCGAAATGCAGGTTAAAGCAATAGGAATTATGAATGCAATGTTTTGCGATGTAAACCCCATACCCGTAAAGGAAGCTATGAATTTACTCGGTATGGAAGCAGGACCTACAAGGCTTCCGCTTTATCCAGTTACCGATGCTAACAGAGAGCTTATCAAATCAAAGCTTACCGAAATGGGGCTTAAATTAAAATAAAAGGAAAATAAAAGATGTTAAAATTACTTATTTCAGGTGCCTTAGGCCATGTTGGAAAAAAGATTTCCGCCGTTTGCGAAAACAGCAAGGATTTCAAGGTCGTATGCGGTATTGACCGTTTAATCGGTGATGAAAAATTCCCTGTTTTTTCGGATTTTAACGATGTAAGTATCATTCCCGATGTGATTATTGATTTTTCGAATCCTTCGGTTTTGGAAGGTCTGCTTAAATTTGCCAAGAGCAATAAAATCCCATGCGTTATTGCCACAACCGGATATTCAGCCGAACAGACTCAAAAAATCAAATCCGCATCAGAGGAAATCCCGATTTTCTTTACCGCAAATATGTCGCTCGGTGTTAATCTTTTATGCTCACTTGCCAAAAAAGCATCTGCTGTTTTAGGTGACGGCTTTGATGTTGAAATAATAGAAAAGCATCATAATCAAAAGCTTGATGCGCCATCGGGTACCGCACTTATGCTTGCAAACGCCGTAAACGATGTAAACGAAAATAAATATACCTACGAATATGACCGCCACTCAAAGCGTGCAAAACGCTCGCAAAACGAAATCGGTATACACTCTGTAAGAGGCGGAACAATTGTTGGTGAACACGATGTTATATTTGCCGGCAACGATGAGGTTATAACTCTTTCCCACAGCGCATTTTCAAAGGAAGTATTTGTAAGCGGTGCGCTTAAAGCCGCTCTCTTTTTAAAGGATAAAGAATACGGACTTTACGAT
>JAZLFV010000218.1:0-2577 GCA_045615965.1 Acutalibacteraceae bacterium | reverse complement strand
GTTATCCGCATTTGCAAGCGCTTTTTCCACGACCTCCACAAATTCCGTGATCCGTACTCTGTCCTCCTCGGCGATCTTCAGCGCGTTCTCCATGGTTCTGTTGCCCTTCGCGATCTCCGTGAGCTTCGTCATGATATCGTTGACGATCTCACGGAGCTTGTTTTTTATCTGCTCCCAGAAGGTCGGCTCTTTCGCGTATTCTTTTTTCATAAATCTTTCAAGGTCTGCCGTCTTCGCTGTGCCGTACCACTCGGCGGCGATCTCCTCCTCTATCCCCTCAAAGGCTTCCTCGCCGAATACGCCTTTCAGCTCCTCCCGGATGTCGGCGGCGGTCAGGTCGATCCGCGTTTTCATCTCTTTGTACGTTGCCGGATCCAGATACAGCGGCGCTCTCTCGTCAAACAGAACAAGATACTGATCCCGTCCCTGCTGTTCGATGATGTATTCCATCAGATTCCCGGTCGCTTTTGTCAGCAGCTCGGCGTTTTGTCTGTTTTGCATCTTTGCCCAGTGGAATACCTCGTGCCACGCCGTCAAACTCCGATATATCTTGATTTAAGTCAATTCGAGGGATATTTTTCAGACAAGACTTCCAGTGAATAAGAATTTTTCTCATTGACTTTTTTATTTATTTGTTTCCAAATAATATTAGGGGCTGTACCTCTGTTCGCTTTGGGCGTATTGATAGAGGCTTGATCGTCTATCGGTGTGGTATAGCTTTTTTACGTTGGTAGATTCTGTTTGCACAAGCAAATTCAAATGCTTATCCGATACTACCTCATTCACTGTTCTCGCCTCGTCTTTTTATGGTACGGATGTTCATAACACAAGTAACGAAAATAAATCCGTCAGCGATATATATTCTCGTCCGACCGGTGCCAAGCAATGATTATTCAAACAAATATTTTATAATTATTGGAGGAAGTAAAAATGCAAAACCACATTAAATACCTTTCCCGCCTCCCGTATTTCCCCTCAATTCCCTTGATTTACACTTCAAGCTGTGATATACTAAAATAGTATTATTGTAATTAACATTAAAACCTCGGGACAAACATGACAAAACCTGATTATATATAATTTTTAGCGAAAGGGACGAAAACCATGAAAAAACGAATTTTAAGCATTTTACTCTCAATCATTATGCTTCTGGGTATGCTGCCGGTGACGGCACTTCCGGCATTTGCGGCGGAGGACGGTTTTTTTCTTGTCGGTACGCTAAATGGCGAAAGCTTTTTGGATGTGTCTTCCCTTACTGAAGATATGAAGCTTGAGCCGAGCGGTACGGACGATGAATACAAGCTTGATTGGACATTCTATGAGGGCGACCGAGTAAAAGTCGTTAAGGTCAAAGATGGCGTAATTACCGCATGGTATAACAATGGCGGAGAATATTACAAAATCGGAAAATCCGAAGCCGGAGAGGGCACACTTTATTTCCGTCCCGAAGGCAATGCCGAGTGGAGTTATTTCTTCCTTACAGTGACACCGAAAACAACACCGATAGATCCGCCGTCCGGATTCGATTTCTCCGCGTATTGCCTGTGCGGCTATATCAACGGTGCGGATTACGGTATGACCGAGCAATCCAACCCGAAATGGAACGAGCCGGGAGAATATGTGTTCAGTAAAGACGGCACACTTACCGTAACATTCACAAAAGATTCATATGTGCAGTTTAAAACCCTACATGGGGAATATTGGTATGCTTTTGAAAAATATGTAGAGGACGGTACGGCGACAAGACTTTATGAGCAAAGCGATACCTATAAAGAAAAGATGTTCGTTCCTGCCGAAACGCAGGTGACATTTACCCTTTCAAAGGATACATCCGGTGCGTTTGTTCTCGGATATAAGATGGATGCATATACCGTTTCCTTTAATATCATGGGACACGGCACCGCACCGTCTACCCAAGCCGTTGAAAACGGCGACAAGGTGACAAAACCCGCCGACCCTGTGGCAGAGGGCTATAAATTCGGTGGCTGGTACAAGGACGAATATTGCACAGAAAGATGGAATTTCGACATCGACACCGTCACGGCAAATACTATCCTTTACGCCAAGTGGAAAGTATTCGCCACACCCACGGCAGACGATTTCAACTTTGTTCCGCCCGAAAACTACGAGTATGACGGTCAGCCGAAGCAGGCAAGCATTTATACCGTAAAAGAGGGCATGGGTGTAATCACCCTGAAATACCAAAAATATAACGGCATCGGCTGGGATAGTGCTACCACCGATGCTCCCACCGAGATCGGTAAATACAGAGTGGTCGTATCGGTTGAGGAAGGCGTAAATTATGAGGCTTCCGCTGCGGATATCACAAACGACAGTTGGGTGTTTGAAATCACCGCACCCCCTTGCACACACGAAAACACCACCGTTTCCTACAAATGGAACGACACCTACACTGAGTGTACGGCAACAGAACACTGCAACGACTGTAACGAAGTTATTCAGACCGAAAAAACAACGGAAATTGAATTGATTGAAGATACCCACGGTGCAAACTGTCAAACCAAGGGCAAAGGTCACTATGAAGCGACCTTTGCAACCCTCGGCACGGCAGAGACC
>JAZLFV010000217.1:0-3358 GCA_045615965.1 Acutalibacteraceae bacterium | reverse complement strand
GGTAAATCTACAACTCTTTATCTGTTCCTTAAAGAGCTTAACAACCCAAAGGTTAACATAGTAACGGTTGAAGACCCTGTTGAGTATACAATGGCGGGTGTAAATCAAACCATGATAAATCCCAAAGCCAATCTTACATTTGCTTCGGCACTTCGTGCTATTTTGCGTCAGGACCCGGATGTTGTAATGGTTGGAGAAATCCGTGATGAAGAAACTGCTGAAATTGCCGTGCGTGCCGCTATCACAGGTCATTTGGTTTTCAGCACACTCCATACAAACGATGCTCCCGGTGCTGTACTTCGTCTTGAAGATATGGGCGTTGAAGATTACCTTGTTTCAGATGCGCTTATAGGCGTTATCGCACAGCGACTTGTAAAGAGTCTTTGTCCTGCTTGCAAGAAAAGGGGAAAGACCAACGCAAAGGAAATGGAAATCTTGGGAATTACCGAGCCTATTTCCATATTCCGTCCGCAGGGTTGCCAATTCTGTAATAATACCGGATACAAGGGCAGAACTGCAGTACATGAAATTATGTATATGAATGAAGATATGAAAAACTGTGTTGCAAACGAGCAAAACATTGAAAACTTGCGTGCCGAAGCCACAAGAAACGGTATGGTATCGCTTTGGGATTCATGCAAGAGCCTTGTAATTAAAGGTACAACAAGCATACAAGAGCTTATGACACTTATAGATCAATAAAAGGGGAAGAAAAATGGCTTTACAGCATTTTTATTCAAGAGTTCCGGCACGAATGAGCATTTATAACCGAACAGACGGTTTTGATACATTTGCCTTTAGTAGCGGAATTGAAAATGAATTTATCCAAAAAGACCTTGCTGCCGTTTATGATAACAAGCCTTCAAAAAATGATGCTTCGCTTATCAGAACCGGCAGACTTAATCCTGTTTATTGCCAATATTTCACCAAGGGCGATATCCTTGTTCAAGGCTGTATAAGTTATCTTCCTCTTGATTATACGGGGGAGAGAAGTGCTTATTTTTCACAGATTTTGCTTCCCGATAAAACAGAAGAAAAATCAATTCTTGCAAGTCTTGATAACGCTGCGTTTAACCCCGATATGTTCAAGGCAAGTATTGATGATTTTAATTTGACCGATGAATCGGCTAAGCCCGATACAAATTATCCCGCAATTTCCTACGAACCGCTTGCATCCTCCGGCACAGAAACTCTTCTTAAATACGATTCGGCAATGATGAAGCGCCTTATTTTTGCCATGCTTAATTTGGCGTGCGGAAAGGGTAAAAACATCTTTGTATCAATGCCATACGATATGGAAGATTTTTCAAAGAAATCTTTAAACTTTATGAATTCGGTTTTGCAGATTTTTCCGTTTCATCTCCGCCGTGCATTTTCTTTTGTAACATATACTGATGACGGTACAAGATATAACGGCTTCAATATAAAATTCATACCCGAGGGAGTTCCCGAAATTCCGCTTTCAAAGGGTATGACATTGCATTTTGGTTCAAAAATAGCCATTGGTCTTTCAGACGAAATGGTTTTAAGCAATAATTTTTTGGTTGAATTTTTTTATAACCTTATAAAAAGCGATGCTGTTCGCCGTGAATTTCTTTCGTTTATTGAGAATGCGGTTGAGGTTGAACCCATGCTTAAAAAAATAAACCTGAAAGCACTTACAGAGTTGGTTTTCTTGTTTGAACAATGCAGCGGTCTTTACGATGAAAACACGGTTTTGCCTAATGATACAAGGATTTATGAATATATATGCGCATATGAAAAGCACAGAAACGCTTTGAGTAAAGAATACAGAGCAGTTGCTCTTAAATGTCTTGAACGCTATCCTGATAATCATTTACCTATTCCGAAGGATGTTTTTCAGAAGCTCACAAGAATATATACTTCCGAAACATATGAGTCAAAGCGTGTTATTATGGGTGTTGTGCTTGAGCTTATTCATACGGATTTAATGCGTGATAAGTTGTTTTCGTTTGTAAAATCAAATTACGAGTCGGAGGACACAAAAATGCGCTCCGAAATATCGCTTAATTTGTGCCGTGTTTATTACGGCGGATTTTTACAGCCTCAGATTTTAGGCTTTTTTGAAGAAGTTTTCAAAAATGAGACAGACGAAACTAAAAACAGTATCATAGATAAGCTTTTATTAACGGTGAGAACACCGTCCGTAAAGGGAAAAATCATAGAATTCTTTGATGCAAATTATGATAGCTTGACTACCGAGCAGAAAAACCGTTTTTATTCAACATTTTTTGAGATGATACCCGAATGTGATTCGTTAACATCGGACCTTTTAAAGCTTGTAAATAAGCATATTTCCAATGAATCCGCCGAGTTTTTAAGCGATGTGGATGTTAAATTATTTGATATTGCTGAGGCAGACCAGCGGCGTAAAGAGCCGAAGCTTTTGAAAATAATGATGAACAACTCGGGCTATTGCACAACTGCCGTAATAAAAAAGATATTTATCGAGCACGGCGATGATGAAATTTTCGATACATTTGTGAAAAGCTTTAAATCGCTTTCAAACAGGGCAAGACTCAAGATGCTTGACGATATTTGGATTTCGGTTTCCGATATAAAGCCCGAAGTTGCCGAAAAATGGGCAAAAGGACTGTGCTTATTGCAGGAGAGAGAGCCTGATTCATATTCACTTAATGAACTTGTTGAGCTTGATGGCAGGCTTTCATCCTTATTAAATGAGGGCGAATCAAAACAAATTTTTGCCAAAACGGTTTTAGACGGCTTTATAAGACCGCTTTTGTGTGCATCATTACCCGAAGCTTTTGCTCCAAAGCTAAAAAAGGATGCACTAAAGGCAATTATAGAGTATTCAGCTGATAAGCCGTATATTACTTTTGCAACCGAATATAAACCGATAGGTGATTATATTAAGCTTGTTTCGGCTGCTTCAAAGCAAAAATACGATGAAATGATTTTATATACTGATTCATTTATGGATAAGCATATAAGAGCCGGCGCAATAGAGCATATTAATTCTGATATTGTTAATTCCGCAGATTTTGCAGACGAAAAATATGACCTTACCAAAATAGTTGCAAGGCTGATGATTTCTTATATAAATTCAAAAGAGTTTTCTTTCCGTGAAATTTATTCTGATTATTTTACAAAGCTTTGCGAAAAATCAGCTTCGGAAGTAAGCCGTGAAGATGCTGAAAATGATGCTGCAAGGAAAGCAATCGGTTATATTTTAAAGGCGGCTGAAATACTCTTCATGTCAAAAACTTTTGCGGAATACAGGGCAATTATAGTAGAATCCGGCGGCGAACTTGCACTTTCTGTTTCGGATTTTGCTTTAAAGCAGAAAAAAGCCCGTAAATGGACCGATGAATACTTA
>JAZLFV010000216.1:0-8459 GCA_045615965.1 Acutalibacteraceae bacterium | reverse complement strand
GTTGATACGAATATTATGTATAACGAAAAGGATGAGCAGATAGAAAGTGCGCCGCACCCGATGCAGACAATAAAAATCCCGTTTGAAAGACCTATCAAAGCAGGCTCAATGCTTCGAATGAAAACAGAATAAACTTTTCCGCCTCGGTAATACTAATTGCTGAGGTGTTTTTATGTTTAAAAGCAAGGCAAAAGGCGAAATCGATAATATGTATAAACGTGGCGTGCTTTGCTTTTTTATACTCATATGTCTTTTTTTAAGTGCAATATTACGGCTTGCGGTTATTTCTGCAGGCGATGAATATATGAGCGTTCAAAAACAACAATCAAGCAGGCGGATTACCGTTGCGCCGCTCAGGGGTACTGTTTATGATACAAATATGATACCTCTTACAAACAATAAATATGAAATTTATGCCGCCGTTCCGCCTCTTCCCGATGCCGTTATGAGCGTTCCCGATTTTTTATGGGGAGAAGAAAAAGAGCAGGTACTTAACGAACTTAAAGAAAAACATGTGGCAATTTGCAAACCCAAAGCAAAAATAACAAGTAATTCCGTTATTACCTCAAAGGTTTATTATACAAATCCCGAAGATTTTTGCGCCGAGCATATCATAGGCTATACCGATTCATCAGGTCATGGCGTATGCGGTATAGAAAAGGCGTACGATTCTCTCCTTTACAGCGAAAAAACCGTTGATGTGGTTTACGGTATAAACGGTCTCGGAAATACCCTTTACGGTGACGGTGTACATTTTGATAACGATTTATCAGCTTTAACAAACGGCGTTGTGCTGACGATTGATGTGAATATCCAAAACATAATAAAAGATTGCAGCAATGGGCTTAATAAAGGTGCAATCGTTGTATGCGAAGCGCAAACGGGAAAAATCAGAGGTATGTTAAGTGTTCCCTCATATCGCCTTGATAAAATTTCGGATGCGGTTTCCGATGCTTCGTCACCGCTTTTGAACCGTGCTGTAATGCCATTTGCAGTAGGCTCGGTTTTTAAACCGTGCGTTGCCGCCGCCGCAATTGAAAACAGTACTTCGGATTTTACGCATAATTGCACGGGCAAGCTTCATATAATAGACCGTGATTTTTCCTGCCACAAAAAGGACGGGCACGGCATAGTAAATTTGAACTCGGCTCTTGCATTTTCCTGCAATACATTCTTTTATAAACTTGCAATAAATACCGGTGCCGAAAAAATATACAGAACCGCAAAAAAATTAAGCTTTGGCAGCCGCATTAAGCTTTGTGAAAATCTATACAGCAGCGAGGGTAATCTCACAACCCCAAAAAGCATTACAAACGATGCTCTGCTTGCAAATTTCGGAATCGGTCAGGGCAGCCTCACATTAAGCCCCGTTTCAATGCTTACTCTATATATGAGTATTGCTTCAGACGGCACATATTACCTTCCGAGCATTGTTGAAAAAACCGTAAAGGACGGTAAATATACAAATTATGACAGAGGATTAAAAACCAGAGCTATGCAAGAATCTACCGCCGATAAGCTAAAGTCATATTTACGGGATGTTGTTTTATCGGGTACGGGAACAGCAGCGGCAACAGACAGCATTTCGGTAGCCGGAAAAACCGCAACTGCACAAACGGGCAGGTATAATGAAAACGGAAGTGAAATAACAAACAGTTGGTTTTGCGGATTTTTTCCTGCCGAAAAGCCCCAATATGTAGTTGTCGTGATGTCCGAGGGTGCTTCAGATGTTCCGGTTGCGTCTGTTTTTTCAAAAATCGCCGAAAAAATAAGCAATATCTCTTGACAGAACACACGCATATGTGTATAATTGTATACACTTACACATATATGCCGATATGCTTGTATTGATGTATATTGTTGTTTTCGATTAATTTATGAAAGGATAAATCAAAATGCTTGAGCTTTCAAACAAAAGCAATCTCCTTGAGCAGGATACATATAAGTATTCACTTCAGGATATTGAATCTCCTAATCTATACCGTGATTGCTACACCTACGAGGATGTTCCGAAGGTTGCATTTAACCACCGCAGAGTTCCTATGGGTATGCCTAAGGATATCTGGATTACCGATACCTCGCTTCGTGACGGTCAGCAATCCGTTGAGCCTTACACCGCAGACCAAATTGTTGAGCTTTATAAATTTATGTCGAAGCTCGGAGGCCCTTACGGAATAATCCGTCAAACCGAGTTTTTCGTATACAGCAAAAAGGACCGTGAAGCCATTTCCAAATGTCAGGAATTGGGGCTTAAATTTCCCGAAATTACCACTTGGATAAGGGCTAATAAGGAAGATTTTAAGCTTGTTAAGGATTTGGGCATAAGAGAAACGGGTATTCTTGTTTCCTGCAGCGATTATCACATATTCAAAAAGCTTAAAACCACCCGTCAAAAGGCGATGGATATGTATCTTGCCGCCGTTGCGCAGGCATTTGAGGCGGGAGTTATGCCACGCTGCCATCTTGAGGACATCACCCGTGCGGATTTTTACGGCTTTGTAGTTCCTTTTGTAAATGAGCTTATGAAGATGTCACGTGAAGCAAGAATACCGGTAAGAATCCGTGCCTGCGATACAATGGGTTACGGCATACCTTATCCTGAAGTTGCATTGCCAAGAAGTGTTCCCGGCATAATATACGGCTTACAGCAGTATTCCGATGTTCCGAGCGAAATGCTTGAATGGCACGGTCATAATGATTTTTACAAGGCAGTAACAAATGCTTCCACCGCTTGGCTTTACGGTGCATCTGCCGTAAACTGCTCTCTTCTCGGCATAGGCGAAAGAACGGGAAATGTTCCGCTTGAGGCTATGGTTATGGAGTATGCCTCGCTTCGTGGTTCGTTTGACGGTATGAATCCTACCGTTATCACCGAAATTGCCGAATACTTCGAAAAGGAAATCGGATATAAAATTCCGCCGATGACACCGTTTGTAGGCAAAAACTTCAATGTTACCCGTGCCGGAATCCACGCAGACGGTCTTTTAAAAGACCAGGAAATATACAATATTTTCGATACCGAAAAAATACTTAACCGCCCTGCATCGGTTATGCTCGGAAAAACATCCGGTCTTGCAGGTATTGCGTATTGGATAAATCAGTATTATAAGCTCCCCGCCGAAAAGCAGGTGGATAAGCGAAGCGAGCTTGTTATAGCCATTAAGGAATGGATAGACAAGGAATACGAGGACGGCAGGCAGACAACCCTTTCACCGAGCGAAATAGAGCAAAAGTTAGACGAACTTTCATCAGGAAGCTTTAAAGGAGGTATTTAAAAGTGGAACACAAAACAGTTTCTCTTGCCGACCAGGTTTTTGAGCATATCGAAAACGATATTTTATGCGGCAACTATAAAAAGGGCGACCTGCTCACAGAAACAAAATTAAGCGCCGCTTTGGGCGTAAGCCGAACTCCGATTCGTGAAGCGCTCCGCCGTCTTGAACAGGAGCATTTAATTGAAGAAACAGGAAAGGGCGCTTTGGTTATCGGCATAACCGAGGACGACCTTGAAGATATTTTTCTTGTAAGAAGCAAGCTTGAAGGTCTTGTTTGCAAAAGTGCCGCACAAAACCGAACAGCCGAACAGTTAAACGAGCTTCGTGAAATTGTTGAACTTCAGGAATACTATTTAACAAAGTCCGACCCCGACCATATCAAGGCTATGGACAACAAATTCCATAATCTGATATATAAAATAAGCGGAAGAAATGTTTTCTTTGAAATTCTTGAGTCGCTTCACAATAAAGTCCAAAAATACAGACGTGTTGCCGTTACAAACAAAAGCCGTGCCGCAGCTTCGGTTGCCGAGCACCGTGCAATCTTTGAGGCAATAAGCGAGCAGGATGCAAATAAAGCCTACGAGCTTTCGCTTAAACATATTGAAAATGCATATAATCACATAAAGAAGGCAAAAAAATGGGATATACAATAGCACAGAAAATCATAAAAAATCATCTTATTAGCGGCGATATGACGGTAGGTAGTGAAATCGCCCTTAAAATCGACCAAACCTTAACGCAGGATGCCACGGGTACAATGGCATATCTTGAATTTGAAACAATGGGTCTTAAGAGGGTAAAGACCGAAAAAAGCCTTGCTTACATAGACCATAACACTTTACAGTCCGGATTTGAAAACGCCGATGACCACAGATACATTCAGTCGGTTGCAAAAAAGCACGGCATTTATTTTTCACGCCCCGGAAACGGAATTTGCCATCAGGTTCAGCTTGAGCGCTTCGGCATACCCGGAAAAACACTTATAGGCTCTGATTCCCACACTCCGACAGGCGGCGGAATCGGTATGCTTGCAATGGGCGCCGGCGGTCTTGATGTTGCGGTTGCCATGGGCGGCGGAGCATATTATATTACTATGCCTAAAATGTATAAGGTAAACTTAACGGGAAAATTGAAGCCCTTTGTAAGCGCAAAGGATATTTCCCTTGAAATTTTAAGAATTTTATCGGTTAAAGGCGGTGTCGGCGCCATTATCGAATGGGGCGGCGAGGGTATCAAAACACTTTCCGTTCCGGAGCGTGCCACCATCACAAATATGGGTACGGAGCTTGGAGCTACCACATCTATTTTCCCGTCTGATGAAATCACAAGAGAATTTTTAAAGGCGCAGGGCAGAGAAAAAGACTTTGTTGCACTTGAAAGTGATAAAGATGCAGAATACGATAAGATTATCGACATAAACCTCGATACCCTTGTTCCGCTTATTGCCTGCCCACACAGCCCCGATAATGTTGTTGAGGTCGCCTCTCTTAAAGGAACAAAGGTTGACCAGGTTTGCGTTGGCTCTTGTACTAATTCATCACTTCTTGATATGTTAAAGGTTGCGGCTTTGCTTAAAGGCAAAACCATTAAACCCTCTGTCAGCCTATCGGTATCACCCGGCTCAAAGCAGGTGCTTTCCATGCTTTCCGATTGCGATGCACTAAGTGATATTTTGGCTTCGGGAGCAAGACTTCTCGAATGTGCCTGCGGCCCTTGCATAGGAATGGGATTTTCGCCTAATTCCGCCGGTGTTTCGCTTCGTACCTTTAACCGTAATTTCGAAGGCAGAAGCGGTACTGCCGATGCAGGTGTTTATCTTGTTTCGCCCGAAACAGCCATCGCCGCCGCTTTAACAGGCGAAATTACCGACCCCCGTCTTTTAGGCGCAATGCCTGAAATTAAAATGCCGACCGAATTTAAAATAAACGATACCGCCGTTTTAGAGCCCGAATGTGAAGAAACGGCAGAAAATTTGGAAATCTTAAGAGGTCCTAACATAAAGCCTTTCCCAACTTCTAAAAAGGTTTTAAATACCTTGTCTGCCGAAGTTTCATTAAAGGTCGGCGATAATATTACAACCGACCACATTATGCCGGCAGGCGCTAAAATTCTTCCCTACCGTTCCAATATTCCCCATCTTTCACAGTTTTGCTTCGGTGTTTGCGATAAAACATTTCCCGAAAGAGCAAAGGCTTTGGGCGAAAGCATTGTAATTGGCGGTATAAACTACGGTCAAGGCTCATCCCGTGAGCACGCCGCATTGGTTCCTATGTATTTAGGTGTTCGAGCGGTAATTACAAAAAGCTTTGCAAGGATTCATGTTGCAAATCTTATAAACGCCGGCATTATGCCGCTTACATTTAAAAATCCCGATGATTACGAAAAAATAAATCAAGGAGACAAGCTATCTCTTAACGATATTTATTCCGGTATGGATAACGGAGTTATAATACTCAAAGACGAAACAAACGGTGAATTAATCGAGCTTGTTTCGAGCTTTACCGAAAGGCAAAAGAATATTTTAAAAGCAGGCGGACTTTTGGCCTATACAAAGGAGAATTAATATGGAGAACTATATAGATAATGCGGTTAAACAGTTTAAATCTCTTTTAGAAGAGCAGATTGCCCGTGAAAACAGAATGAAAAACGAAGCTTATGTTACCGATTTTTCTTCTCTTCAAACAATAGTAATCGGTATTTGCAGCGGTGACGGAATAGGTCCGATTATTTCACGTGAAAGCGAAAAGCTGTTGAATATTCTTTTAAAGGACGAAATTGCAAGCGGAAAGGTTAAGCTTAAAACGATTGAAGGTCTTACCATTGAAAACCGAATAGCAAAAAACAAAGCCATTCCCGATGATGTTTTGGCAGAAATCAAAAGCTGTAATGTTATATTAAAAGCGCCTACAACAACCCTTAAGGGCGGAACGCTCGAAAGCGCAAATGTTGCGATGCGCAGGGAGCTTGACCTTTACGCAAATGTCCGCCCCGTATCCGTTCCCGAAAAAAATATTGATTGGGCATTTTTCAGGGAAAACACCGAGGGAGAATATGTTTTAGGCTCTAAGGGTGTTGAAATCCCCGATACCCTTGCTTTTGATTTTAAGGTTACAACAAATTCGGGAACAAAAAGAATTGCCCGTGCCGCATTTGAATACGCACGCAAAAACGGCAAGAAAAATGTTGCCATTGTAACAAAAGCCAACATTATGAAGAAAACAGACGGTAAGTTCTCCGAAATATGCCACGAAGTTGCAAAGGAATATCCCGAAATTACGGCAGACGATTATTATATCGACATTATGACCGCAAATTTGGTAAATGAGCGCATAAGAAGTAATTTTGAAGTTTTTGTTTTGCCGAACCTTTACGGCGATATAATCACCGATGAGGCGGCGCAGATTCAAGGCGGTGTCGGAACAGCGGGTAGCGCCAATATCGGTGATAAATATGCAATGTTTGAGCCTGTTCACGGCTCTGCTCCCCGTATGATTGAAGAAGGAATAGGCGAATATGCCAACCCTACAAGTATATTTAAAGCAAGCGAAATGCTGCTTCGCCATATCGGTTTTTCGGAAAAGGCAAATAAATTAAGCAAGGCACTCCAAATTTGCACAGAAACCGAAAAAGCCGTGGTTGTTACCGGCGATAAAGATGGTGCAAAATGCTCCGAATTTGCCGATTACCTTATTAAAACTGTTGAAAATCTCTGATGTAAGCACTAATAAAGCGTACAGCACCTAAGTTATTTCTTTAGGTGCTGTTTTATTTTGGAAAAGCAAAGCGGTATACCAAAGCAAAAAAGCATAGATGTTTTATGAGATTTTTCCATTAATCAAATACGATAAAACATTTGATTTTAGGACACTATAAGATTGTTAAAAAATTAACCTACTTTTTTGTGCAAAAGTGCTTGAAATAAAGGTTTTTTTGTTGTATCATAGGTACGATATCCGAGTTATTTGGAGGCCAATAATGGAAAAAAAAGAAAGTATATTATCGCCGGTAAAAAGAATCAAAGCCGGCATTTCGCTTCCGCATTTTAAAAATTCAGCGGAAAGCGAGACGGTGCATTTTGAGCCGGATAAGGTTTACATACCTTTAAGTCAGCACATAGGTGCTCCCTGTAAACCGCTTGTGAATGTCGGTGATAAAGTATATGTCGGCACAAAGATAGCCGAAAGCGATGCCTTTGTTTCCGCACCTATTCATTCAAGCGTTTCGGGAACGGTTAAGGCTATAACTTCCCGTGAAATTTCGGGAAAGCCGATTGAATATGTGGAAATAGAATCAGATAAGCTCGGTGAAAAAGACCCTGCTTTAAAGCCTTTCCCCGTAAATTCAAGAGAAGAATTGGTTGCCGCCGCAAAGGAATGCGGTCTTGTAGGTCTTGGCGGCGCAGGATTTCCGACACATATAAAATTAGCTCCCCCAAAGGAGTGCGAAATTGATACCCTTGTTGTAAATGCCGCAGAATGCGAGCCGTATATTACCTCAGATTATAGGGAATGTATGGAAAATTACAACGATGTGCTTGAGGGAATATATCTTATCAGAAGACTTTTCGGGCTGAAAAAAGTAGTTATATGTGTTGAATCCAACAAACCGAAAGCCATCAAAAAGCTTTTCAATATGGCGGCGGATAAGCGTGATATTGACGATACCGTTAAGCTTATGAAGTTACCTTCATCGTATCCTCAGGGTGCAGAAAAGGTTATTATATATTCGGCTACCGGCAGGATATTGCCGCTTGGCAAGCTTCCGAGCGATATCGGTTGCATAGTTATGAATGTAACGAGTATCGGCAAGCTTTATAAGTTCATAAAAACCGGTTTGCCGCTAACGCATAAACGAATCACCGTAGACGGAACTGCCGTAAGCGAGCCTAAAAATATTTTTGTTCCGATAGGTACGAAAATTTCCGATGTTATGGATTTCTGCGGCGGAATAGACGAAGCTTATGAAAAAATTATAACCGGCGGACCTATGATGGGTACAGCGGTTGTAGATAAAGCTGCCGTTGTTGAAAAACGCACAAACGCTCTTCTTTTTATGAATCCCGAAAGAGATGTTTCCTCAACGCCGTGTATCCGTTGCGGAAGATGTGCTTCGCATTGCCCGATGGGTCTTACACCTTCAAAGGTTGAAACGGCAAACAGAGTAGGTAACACCGAAATGTAT
>JAZLFV010000215.1:0-3317 GCA_045615965.1 Acutalibacteraceae bacterium | reverse complement strand
CTTCAAGTGTTGTTTCAGTATCTTCAACAACATCGTGAAGCAATGAAGCGGCAATCGAGCAGGAATCCATACCCATATTTATTATTATTTTTGCAACAGAAAACGGATGTATATAATAATCCTCATTGGTAAATCGCTTTTGACCGAAATGTGCCTTTACACAATAATCGTAAGCTTTACTTATAAGATTAATATCATATTTGCTTTTTTGCGATTCAAGCAACTTTAACAGTTCGTTTTTATCACGAATTTCATTTTCTGTCAATATTCTCACCTGCCGTGGCTATTTTTTTATATGTATGTGAATTTAGCAATTCTGTTTTTTCTGTAAGATACGGAAAATAATATCCGTTTTCTTTTTTAATAAGATTCAATTCCGTAAGTATTACCGAAATAATATATGTTTTAGCATATCCGATGCTGTTAATAAAGTTATAAATCAATCCCTCTGCCGTAACCGAATTTTTCAGTATATATTTATAAACCGTTGCAATATCCTCTCTGCTTATTGAACTGAGCCTATAATCCACACGACCAAACGCATAATAGTCATCAACGGCATAAATTTCGCTGAATAGCCTGTCTTCGTCCGTACCGTTTAACCTTATCGCCTTTATTATTACCGTAAGCGTTGGAACATTTCGAAAATTACTCTTATCAAGTGATACAGCGATATCTATTTTATCACCCGTATTAAAGCAAAAGTTATGTTCGGTAACATTGAATAATAGTCCTTCAAATGATGCGCCTTCTTTATTTAAGAAAATTTTTAAATGTTTACCTTGACCTATTGAAGTGATTTTTTGAATTGTAACATCAAAAATTCCGAAAACAGGGGCTTGATTATGATTTCCAAAGGGTTCTAATTCCCTGATGGCATCAACCATTTCAATGCTTAAAGCTTTGGGGTTGATTTTAAAATCAAGATTTAAGATGGGTACAGGCGGATTAATACTCAACGCATACAAATTGACAGCCTTTCTGAAATCGGAGATTTTATCTGTTTCGATGCTGATTCCTGCCGCCAATTCGTGACCGCCGTATCTTGTAAGATGCTGTGAACACGCTTTAATTGCCTCAAAAATATTAAAACCTGCAATACTTCTGCCAGAGCCGTGAGCAGATAAACCGTCATTTCCGAGTACTATCGCCGGTCTGCCGTACTTCTCGCAAATCCGTGCCGCAACAATTCCGACAATGCCTAAATGAAACCCATCTCCGTTTACGACAATTATGCGATTGTGCATATAACCGTTATTCTCGATTATTTCAACTGCTTTTGACAGAATTTCTTTTTCAAGCTTTTGCCTTAATGCATTTTCGGATTCAAGCTCATTTGCCTTTGAAATTGCCGATTGCATATTGGTTTCAAATACTAAATCGAGCGCTCGTGTAGCACTACCCATTCTGCCGGCAGCATTTATTCTCGGAACAATCCCAAATGAGATTTTTGAACTGTCGATTAAGCTCTTATCTATTCCGGCAACAGATAAAACAGCCGAAAGACCTATATTATGATTCTTTTTTATTAGTGAAATACCTATTCTTGCCATTGAGCGATTTTCACCGACCATCGGCATAAAATCGCCGATAATTGCAACGGATAATAAATCGGCATAATCATAGAGCATTTCTTCCGGCTCTTTATTTTCGGTTACGCAGATCAGATAAAATGCAACCTGTGCACCGCAAATTTCTTTAAATTGACTGCAGCAGTCTATTCTATGTGGGTCTACAACCGCACAGGCATCCGGTAAAGCTTCAGACGGAATATGGTGGTCTGTTACAACTGTTATAATGCCCTTTGTTGCCGCATATTCTATTTCTTCGGCGCAGGAAATACCGTTATCAACAGTTATTATCAGTTGCACACCCTTTTGCGCCAACTCATCAACTGCATTTTTATTTATACCGTAGCCCTCTGCGATTCTTTCCGGTATGTAGGTACAAACATCGGCATTGCGTGATAAAAGATACTTATACATTATTGCGGTTGCCATAACACCGTCACAGTCATAATCACCGAAAATTGCTATTTTCAGACCGGATTCAATAGCTTCGTTAATACAGTCTGCCGCTTTTGTTATGTCAGCAAGCTCATATGGGTCGCACAAAACAGGCTCACTTGATAAGAATATTTCAAGCTCGCTTAAATCGTTTATATTTCTGCTGCTCGCTATTAAAGCTGTAAAGGGGTCTATATCCAATTCATCAGAAGCAAGCTTTGCAAATTCACGGTCCGGCTTTCCGATAACCCATTTTTTAAAAGACACTACACTACCACCATATCATTTTTTAATAATTTTACCACTAAATCAAACATTTTTCAACAACAAAAAAGGGTGCTGAATTTCAGCACCCAAAATAAGAACTATAAAAAAGATTTTTTAACTAAATTCCGAAAACTTTTTTTGCATTTTCGGAAAAAATCAGTTTTCTTTCAAAATCGGTAAGATTTAAAGACATAAACCTCTTGATCTCCGCTTTTGCAGACCACATAGGATAATCCGTACCGAAAAGAACCTTATCGGCTCCGTAGCTTTTTATTAGTTTTAAAACTTCGTCATCGGTAAGCTTGAAAAAGCTTGAAGAACAGTCGACATAAAGATTTTTTATGCCGCTTAATTTTATCGAAGCTTCCTCCCAAACGGAATATCCGCCAAAATGAGCACCGATAACCGTGAGATTTTTATAAATATTCAAAACCGGTAAAAGTCTGTTTGGATTTGAATTATCATATCGGCTATCGCCTGTATGAATTAAAACAGGTAAATGCTCTGCTTCGCAGATTTCATAAATTTTAAGCGCCTTATGGTAATCAATCTTAAAATTTTGAATATCTGGATGAAGCTTAACGCCTTTAAGACCTAAGGCTTTTATTTTTTCTACATCGCCTTTAATATCATCACTATCCGGGTGCAAAGCCCCAAGTCCTATAAGTTTACCGCTTGAATTTTTAACCTGCTCTGATATAAATTCATTTATAGAATTGACCTGCGCAGGAGTGGTGGCTACCGATTCAACAACCGAAACATCGATACCCGAATCTGCGTTGTTTTCAAGCAAATCTTCAACCGTGCCTCTGCCAAAAGATTTTGTTCCGTAAAAAGCATCGGTATTTGCTACTGCTTTTTCAGCAATTTTTTCGGGATAAATATGACAATGCGAATCAATTACAAAATATTTGTTATCAACCATTTTTTAAAATCAATAATTGTAACCGCAATCAATTGCCTTTTTATTTACTTCCAAAAGATTTTGATGTCTTGCGGAAACTATACTTTTAAGCGATTCATCAAGCCCTGAATATGATACTA
>JAZLFV010000214.1:0-9645 GCA_045615965.1 Acutalibacteraceae bacterium | reverse complement strand
GGTTTCGATAGGCACAGTACCCGCACCGATTTTATTGCACTCCCACCAATTCGGTCCTATATTTCCGGCAACCTTTTTATGTTTGCCCCAATAAATAAAATCAGGGCTTTCGCTGATAAAAATATCACCGGTAAGTGTATGACCGCCATCGCTCGGACGGTTAAGCATATAGTATTTACCGTTTATTTTCCTCGGAAAAGGAACTCCGTTTCGGTTATACGGAAGCGTAGCATCGGGAAGCCTTGTAAAATGGATAAAATCACGGGTTTTACCGACACCGAGTACCGCACCGTCATGGTCGGCACACCAAACAATAATATAATCATCCCCGAGCTTTGTAAGGCGTGGGTCATAAGAATAATGCGGAGTACACTCGTTTTCCTCTTCATCTACCCAAGAAATAGGCGTAGGGTCTATTTCCCAATTTATTGCATCTTTGCTATGGCCCACATGAAGCTGGGGAACACCGTTTCTGTGGTCGGCACGGAATACTCCTATAAATCCGTCATTCCACGGAACAACCGAACTATTGTAAACACGGGCGCATCCTTTTGCCGGATTTCTGTCTATTATGGGGTTGTTATCATAACGCCATATTACATCATCTTTATTTGTTTTTTCCTGCCACGGAATATTAGGTAGTGATTGTCCGTTAATAATTTTTGCCATAGTTTTTTTCTCCCTTTAAAACTTTTAATATAACTGTTTCATTTCTTTTAATAAAGAAACAGTTGTCAGATAATATTTCTTGACTGTCAAGCATCACACACGGAACAGTCTTATTGCACGAAACTGTCAAGCTGTCATTTTCCTTTTCGGTTTTTACAGTATAATCCATTTCAAAAGGAATTGCGCTATATGTGTTTTGATACAACACAGAACGGTCAAGGTTTAATTCGCTTTCTATATCGCAAAGCAACACATTTTCCGGCAAATCAATATTATCTATATTTTTCCTTTCAAAAGAAACAACCCTTGTGCTTCCGACAGAATACAGGTCTTTAAAATCATAAAGCACCGTTTCTTCGCCCGAAATAACATTATAAAGATAAAATCTGCCTTTAACGGTTACAGCATTTTTACCATTGACACAAACATAAAGACTTATTTCCCCGTTTTCTTCATTTATTGAAGAAATAATCGGCTTTGCGCAACGGCGGAAAGCATAGAATGCCGGTTTCGGATTGCCGTAATAATCCACCATCGACCACCCTAAAGAAGTAGGCCAACAGTCATTAAACATCCAATAAACAAGACCTGAAGAAAACCATTGATTTCTACGGTAAAGCTCAAAGCTGATTCTTGTCAGTTCGTACCCTAAAAACTGTAATTTATTAATTTTATCATTTTGGTCTTTAAATTCTCCGAAAAAGCCTTCTGCCATATATTGCGAATAGGCAAATAAAGTTTCCTCAAGGCAAGGATTATTTTGGCAATGGTAGTCCATTATTTCCCAATTATCGCCGTAAATATCATCGTATGTCATAAAATTCTCAAGCGAGGATATAAAAGACATACCGAAAACAGGATGCTCCGCACAAAACCTACATAAATACTTATTAAATTCCAAAATATAATCGGCAGAATTACTGCTTTTTGCAAATTCGAATATATCACCTAAAAAGCAGGTGTTATGGGTTGTTCCGCAGGTAGCAGACATAAACGGAATACCGCCGTACGGGCTTGACAGCAAAAATTTCCTTTGAGGGTCAAGCTTTTCAAGTACCGGCTCAATTCCAACCTTTATTACGGTCTTTCCCCTGTATGATTCTTTATTAATATGACCGAGTGTGGCATTTTCGTTATCGCCCGACCACCACATAAGGCAAGGGTGATTTCGGAGCTTTAATGCCGCAAATCTTACTTCTTCTCTGATTTTTGAAATGAAATCATTATCATTTTCGGGATAGCTTCCGCAAGCCATTAAAAAATCCTGCGTAACCATAATTCCTAATCTGTCGCACTCATCGTAAAAGAAGTCTTTTTCAAAAACTCCACCGCCCCAAACCCGAAGCATATTGTATCCGCAAAGCTTTGCCGATTTAAGGAGTTTTTTTATTTTACATTCTGTTTCTTCGGAAACAAAAGGCTCACAAGGAACCCAATTGCCCCCTTGGCAGAATATTCTGACACCGTTTACAATAAGCCAAAAGCAGGTTGTTTTTACGTTTTGGTCATTGTTTTTAAGATGTTTATATTCCTTTATCTTTTTTGTCGTTTCTTTATACTCTGAATTTTCTTGGTCTTCAATTTCCGCTATGCAAACGGTTCTGATACCGAAATTAACTGTTTTTTCGTTATCCCCGACAGAAATTGTAAGCTTATAAATCGGTTGCTCACCATAGCCCAAAGGATACCAAAGCTCTGCTTCCTTTATGTCTGCAAAAAGCTTTATTTTATCATCAAACAAAATGCGGTTTTGCTCAAAAACCGTTTTTCCGTTCGGAGCAATTATTTTAAAAACTGCATTCGGATTATTTATAATATTTTTAAAGCTTGCTTCAACACCGACACACGCACAATAATCATTTATACCCTTTGTATAAACATAAACATTGTCAATTTCGTTTTCAGACTCGCATTCTAATGAAACATCACCGCAAATGCCCATTGTAAGAAATCTTGCGACCCAATCCCAACCATATGTACATTGCTCTCTTCGGGTGTAAAGTCTTTCCGTTGTAAAAGCACCTTCTAACAGCGGTTTTTTTTCAACCTCTTTAACAGGAGAGCGAAAGCGGACTTCAAGGGTGTTTTCCCCCTGCTTTAACACATTTTTTACCGAAAAAATGTACGGTATAAACATATCATCTGTCGAGCCGATTTTTACATTATTTAAATATATATCGCAATAAACATCCAAACCGCAAAACTTCAAATATTCATTATTGCGGACTTCTTTAACTGTAAATTTTTTAGTATAGATAACATCAAGATTCTCTATCCAACCGATTTTTCTTGCATTATCACGGTAAAAATAATCATCAATTAAACCGGCATTTTTTAAATCGGTATGAATACACCCCGGAACTGTTGCAGGGATTGTATTTGTAAGCTCACCGTCTTTCCCGAATGTACATTGCCAATCTCCGTTTAACAGCATAAAAATTCTCCTGTGTTTTATAAACTATTCTTTGGTTTTATACCAAAGAATCTCATTAGAATCAAGGCGAACATCAAAGCTTGTACCGTCACCCAAAAATACTGTTGTTGCTTGCGGTTCGTAGGTATTATTAACCACACAGTATTTATTTGTGTTCGGGTAATAATGAACATCTACGTTATAATTTGTACTGTACCATATTTTAAGATTTTCTTCGCTGCCGCTTGCCCAAATAATTGAACGGTAGAGCAATCGTGTATTTTCAAAAGAATAAGGAAGACCGCTTATATAAACAGACCTGCCCTTGCCGAATGAATTAACCGACATCTGGACTTCTTTCTCTCTTTGACAGAGAATAGTTGCACCTTCAAGTGCATAAATATTCTTTTTGCCTTCGCCGAAATCAATATCACCTTTACAGTCTTCGGTAATAAAATGCTTATGCTCATCCCAGTTATATTTATCAAGGTTAAGGGTAAACCCGGTTTCTTCTTCAACGCCCATAACACCTGCAAGCTGGAAAAATCTGCCTTGGTACTGATATGCGGAAGGCTCGCCTATTCCTATGAAACCGCCGCCGTTATAAATAAATTCTTTTATTGCAGTTGTTATTTCAATATCTGCCCAATACTCACCGCCTGTATGGGCCGTGTTTGCATCACCGACATTTATGATAACATCAATATCTTTTAAAACCGACTTATTATTTTTAATATCGTCAAAGCTTATGAATTTAACATCGAACGGAGCACCTGAAAGTGCTTCCATAACACCTGCGTAAGAATAATTCTGTTTTTGATAAAGTGCGTGATGAACCATATGGTTCCCCCATGCACGCATTTTCCCCCAGCAATTAAGAACGGCGACTTTCTTTACACAGTACGGCTCTCCGCCGTTAACATTATCATAAAGTTCACGAAATTCGTTACACACACTTTCGATATAATCAACGAAATCGGGAAATTTAAGCGCCAGTTTAAGATAACCGCCGTAGCCTATTCTGTCTACCGGTTTTCTTAAAATTGCTCTTCTTGCGGTTACCCAGTTGAATTTTGCTTCCTTTACCGGGTCGCCGCCATCATAAAATGTATCAGGGAAAAAGTAGGGCAGAAATCTTCCCTCAGTATATTTTACGCCCTTTATATCGCTGATAAGACGAAGTGTAGAACCGTTACCCACGCTTCCAACAACCGCATCAAGACCGATGCTTTGGAATTCCTCCATAAACGGCTCTGTACCTATCCAATGGTCGCCTAAAAACATCATTGCTTCTCTGCCCATTTCGTGCGTAATATCGACCATTTCCTTAACAAGAGCACATACATTCTTTCGCTGGAATTTTTGGAAATCCTTATATTCCTTTGTAGGTATTCGGTATTGGTTATTCATATAACCCTCGTCTATGATAAACTCGGGTCTGAATTTATAGCCGACTTCTTTTTCAAACTGTTCTAAAATGTATGGACTTACAGAGGCTGAATAACCATACCAATCAACAAATTTTTCACGGGCAAGCTCATCAAAAATCAAAGTAAACTGATGAAAAAATGTTGTAAAACGCACAACATCTATATGTGGATTTTTCTCCAAAAATGTGCGTATCCGGTTTAAAGAAAATTCTTTTGTTTTAGGCTGACGTACATCAAATGTAAGCTGTCTTTTAGAAATATCCCAACCGTTCGTAACGGCATTATACATATGCACGGGGTCCCACATAATATATGCCAAAAAGCTGACACTATAATCGTGGAAAAGCTCGGTTCTGTTTATTGTTACATTTCCCGAAAGCTTATCATAATTCCAATCAGATACCGGCACAACACCACCTGTTGTTCTGTCGATAACCTCCCACCAGCGCTTTATATCATCCCTATCGTTTACCTTTAACATATCAGGATAAATATGGTCCATTAAATGAATTGACAAGCAGTTTTGGGTTGCCGTATGAAACGATGTTGATATATACATCTGCTGTATTTCATCCGGGTTTTTTTCTGCCCATTCGTTATCCTTTCTTGTTGTGTAATAGGTTTTATATATCTTTGCACCGATTCCCTTTAATTCATCGGGAAAATCCGTTCCGTCACAGTCACGGATGGCATCGGCTCCCCATTTTTTCATTATTTCCTTTGTTTCCGGAATTACATCCAAATCGGTAGGTATTGTTACTCTTCCCTGCTTTAATACTTCGCTCATAATACTTTTTCCTCCAATATTTTTGATTTGCCCTTTTTAAGTGTTACTTCAAAATAACCGTTTTTATCGTAAACGGTTTTGTTTTCATACCTAATACATTCAGAACCAAACGAGTTTTTAATTTTAAGTGTTGCTTCTTTTTTTGAAAAAAACTCGATCTCTTTGATTTTTCCGTTGAGCATTTTTGCGCTTATTCTTACACCATTATAACCTCGAAAATTTTTAAAAGCAACTGTTTTTGAGCACCATTCTTTCGGAATTGCAGGAAATATGTGTATATACCCCCTATGCTGCTGCAAAAGCATTTCCTGTAATGCATCGCAAAAGCCGAAAAGCGATTCGAGTGTAAATGGGCGGTATTTGTAATTTGAATAACCACGGTTTTTGAAATCACCGTTCAAATGAAAACCGTTTTCACCCACAAAGCCATCGGCAAACTTGAATAAGTTTTCGTATGCTTTTTCGCCGTTTTCAGCCATAGCATAAATTTGCGCAGCCATACAAAAAGAAAAGCCGACCCAATTTTCAGTTCCTAAATTTTCAAGCTGTTCAAGTGAATTTTCATATATTTTCTTATGTTCATCTGTGTCATAGTTTATCAAATGCAAAGGATAAAGTGCAATAAGATGCGAAAAATGGCGGTGCGACTCATTAAGCAGTTCATTTTTATCTAGTGATATTACCCCGTTTATCAGGTTTATATCATCAAGCTTCGAAAGCGCTTCTTTATACTTTGTTCCGTCTTGTCCTAAAGCATCGCAGTACAATACGGTTTTTGAAAACAAATAGCGAAGCAGACCTAAATCAAAATTGGAATTCGGCTCTAAATATGCCGCTACAGTATCGTCGTGAATTTCGGGAGAAGACGACAAAGGAAGATAAAGTTTTCCGTTCCTTTCCTCTAAAATCCCCATAAAGGCATCGGCTATATCTTTGAAAAACGGGAAAGCCCGTTTCATTAAATATGTTTTACTTCCCGTATATAAATATAATTCATCAAAGCTTTGCGCAGCCCAAATCGTCATAGTGGGAGAAAGAGAATAATGTGCCCAACCCCCCATAGGTTTTCCGTCTATTGTAGATACGCCGGGGATAATAAGCCCTTTTACCCCGTAAAAGGACTCGGCAAAGCTTTTATATTGCTTCCGATATTTCCAAAGGTAATCCGTAAAGCATATACCCTCTTTTAAGCGATTGGCTTTTAAAAAGCCCTGATACGACATCTGGGTATTCGTATCGTGATGGTAATCTCCCCTCCAAGGCGGCAAGCAATCGTTATCCGCTGTCCAAACGCCTTGAAGCGGCATAGGATACGAGCCTTTTCGGCTTGTTGAGGCAAAAAGATACCAAGAGCGATAATATGTTTTTTCAAGCTCCTTATCGGGTATACAAATGCTGGATTTTTTCCAATATCTTTTCCAATAAGCACTATGCTCATTTTTAATCTTTGAATATTCAAAATCGGATATATTTAAAAGCAAATTCGTTGCTGTGTTTTTTATGTTATCGGTATCGTCACTTGTAACAACGGTAAAATACAAATATGTATAACCGTTTTTCTTTAAGGTATAGGTAAACAAACCGTACTTAAAATCGGTTTTTGTATTTTGGATATAATAGCAAAATCCATCTTTTTCCGCTATTCTTGAAATGGGATATTGCATTCCCTTTTCGGGTATAATTTGTCCGCCTTCTCCGGACTTAAAATTATCATTAGCTATATTATCTGAAATGTAATTCGGTATATGAAGTTTAAGCTTAAAATCACCTTTTAATTTAAAAATTCCCACCTGCTTTGTTGCGTGAACAAAACCCTCGGCATAAAAATCGGGATAAGAAATTTTTGAAACAGCATTTTCTATATCCACCTCGGCAGATATTGCATTTTCTGAATTCGAGGGATAAATTTCTATTCTACCTACCGTAATTTTCGAAGGATATGAAAACTCATCATAAATATCTTCAAAAAGCTTTTTTCGCTCTTTTATATCTTCTCTGTTTTCGCTTTTTGCAAGCCTTATTAAAGTTTTATAATTAAACTTATCATCAAGTGTATTTGGGTGCGGACGGGAATCCCACAGGTCAATTCTGTCAACAGAAATGTGAAGAGGGTTGTCTCCGTAAAGGAGACAACCCATTCTTCCGTTACCAATGGGCAAGCCTTCATCCCAACTTGATGACATTTTATTGAATTTAAGATTATAATCTCTTATATTCACAAAATCACCTTTTATTGCGGAATAACAAAGACACCTGAACCTGCGGGAACATCAACTGTAAATGTACCGCCGGAAACGTTTGCATGGTTTTCAACACCGTTTACATAATATGTAACGGAGGTAGCACTACCAACATTAAGTGTAACTGTTGAAGTAGCACCAAATGCAACATCAAGTGCATTTACAACCATATATGCATTACCCGAACCGCTGTTCTTATTGAAGCAACCTACCAATGTATCAGCAGTTGCGTTTGCGATAGATACACCGTTATGACTACTTACGCAACCTGTAGAAAGACCGGCAATAAAGTTACCGTTATTGGGCTTTGCTGTCATAACTGCGTCCCAAGTGTAATCAGCATATACATCGGAAATCTTATTAACCTCGTGGTTAATCTGCTTTGCATATTCATAAACATCGGTTGTTTTCTGAGTAACCTGGTTAAAGAGGCTGTTGCCGTTAGTAGCATTAGGACTCGCATACTGATAATATGAGAATTCCTTAACGCCGAATGCAAGACCTGAATAAATCTGGAAGCCCAAATCAGCCTTAGAATTTATAGCACGGATAGCAGTACCGTCTGATGTTGACTGAATTATGGTACGCAAATCAATGTTTTTGCCCTTGCACTTATTTGCAATCAAAGCAAAATTCTCGAAATATCCTAATTCACGCTGTGATTTATTTGTAGCGTAGGTTTCCATAAACGGATAGTAGTCCCAACAAATATATCCGGTTGTTGAAGCAATATTATTGATATAATCATCAATATAGCTTGAATAGTTCTTTGTAACTTCCTTTTTCCAGAACCATGAGCCTGTATAATCGCCTGTTCCCTGCTCGCCGACATAAGCCGGTAAGAGGTTAATGAACAATTCACCCTTTGAGCCCAAAGAATTCATCTGCTGATAGAAATACTTTGTAATATATCCTAAAGCGGCATTAACTTTAACAGACGGTTCGTCCCAACCGAAGTTTCCGGCATAAGCAGGATTCATAACATACGGATTCTGAGCCGAGAACATATTTTCAATGATTGTTTTGAACTGTGCCTCGCTATTAACGAGCTCTGAATTGATTGAGAAAGCATCTCCGCCTTGAACACCCAAGCCGTAAAGTGACCAATCCTTAACATAATATTTAAGATTATACTTATCAGCCATCTTCAAAGCGATATTTGCCTGAGCCTCGGCAACAGCACTACGCTTTGCGATTGTATCGTATACATCGGTGCCTGTTTGGGAGCTTGCACCTTCGTAAAGTGCAATAGCCTTTGTAAATCCGGCTTCCGATAACTTCTGATATGCAAGCTGCATAGCATTTGTATCGGGATTTGAGCCGGAAATTGTTGGAGCGGCATAAGCCGTGAATGTAATACCCTTTTTAGCATCATTTACTATGCCCAAAAGAATATTTACTATTTCGGTAAGGTCCAAAGCGGAAGCTTCGCCGTCCTTGTTAATATCGCATGCATTTATTTGTGATTGCTTAAGAGCAATTTGACCTGCAAGATATTTCTTCATAATAACGAGGTCGATAATGTTTACGGCACCGTCATCATTAAGATTACCTAACTCATAAAGCTCATCAACAAGGTTGTTTATATCTACGCAAGAAACCAATTCAGAATCATAATTAAACAAATTGTCAATACCGCTGTTAAAGTTATCGTATACGCTGTTTCCTATGGTGATATTATCGAGCATAAACTTTCCGTCTTCAAATTCACCTAAGGCAGCGGCAACAAATAAATAGTAATCGCCATCACCGGTGATTTCAAACTCATAATGAGCCCACTGATTATAATTTGAAGGCAGAGACTTACCTTTTCCTGCTTCCCAAATATCATAAATATTGGCATTCTGCGGGTCTTTTGTAAAGCCTATGCCCCACCAAGCACCCTGACCTTCCTTTTTAGCAGGAATAAAGGCATCAAAGGAAACGGTTGTACCGGCAGGATATGCATTCTTTGTGATTATAGTAGGAGTAGTAACATCTGCAGATAACGAATTGATATTTGACAACGAAAGGACATAATTCGTTTCGATATAGCTGTTTAAGTTTACTTGTTCAACACAGGTTTTTCCATCGCTTACTCTTTTAATGTTGAATATGCAATTATCA